>NZ_JBQKDN010000013.1:0-54901 GCF_052121815.1 Collinsella sp. LCP19S3_B6 | reverse complement strand
GCCCCCTTCGTTGGTGATTTGTTGTTTAGTCGCTAGAAATCATATGACGGGGCGCGGGCCGTGTTCCGCTATGCGGTTGTCAATTTGCGAAAGAAATTATGCGTCACCCCAGGCGGAAGGCCGCGGCGCGCATGCTGAAGGCGATCCACGCGCAGGAATCGCGCGAGGCATGCGCCAGAAAGGCCGAGGAGGTGGCGGAGAAGCTGGAGTCGATGCGGCTCGGGGCGGCCGCGAGGACGGTGCGCGACGGGTTCGCCGAGACGCTTGCCTACACGGAATTCCCGCCTGAGCACTGGCGCCGGATCAGGACGAACAACGGGATCGAGCGCATCAACCGCGAGATCAGGAGGAGGACTAGGGTCGTCGGGACCTTCCCGGACGGCAATTCGGCCCTCATGCTGGTGACGGCGAGGCTGAAGTACATAGTGGAGCACGAGTGGGGCAAGAGGAGGTACCTGGACATGTCGAAGCTGGAGGAGATGGACGAGCTGAGGGGAAAGGCGGAGGGCTAGAAGAGGACGGGGCCGAGGACGGCTAAATCAATTTGCGAAAGAATCTTGACGGTACCGCCCGTGGAGGGGAACACCTGCACGACGCGCGACCTGCGCTTTATCTCTCGGTTGGTCCTCTCCTGCACGTTGTTGGTGCGCAGGCGCTTCCAGTGGGTCGGCGGGAAGTCGAGGTAGGCCAGCGCGTCGGGCTCGGCCTCCTCCAGCACCGCCGCCGCCCTGGGGCAGCACCCCGCCAGCATGTCGCACGCCGCGTGGTACATGGCCGTCACGGTGGCGGCGTCGCGCCCGCGGAACACCTGCGACACGATCCTGCCCACGCGGCGCCTGAGCTGCCAGGAGCCGGCCTCGCGCATGCAGTCGCGCATGAGGTGGACCGCGCAGCGCTGCCACGCGGCGCCCTGGAAGACCTCGCCGAGCGCCCGGACGAGCCCCGGGTGGGCGTCCGAGACGACGAGCCGCACGCCCACCGCCCCGCGCGAGCGGATAGCCCGCAGGAAGGCGAGCCACGAGTCGTAAGACTCGGTGTCAACCACGTCGACACCAAGGACGCGCCTCCAGCCGCCCGCATCGCAGCCGATGGCGGTGACCACGGCGGTGGAGGCGACGCGCCCCTCGCGGCGGCACTTGACGTAGGTCGCGTCGAGCCAGACATAGGGCACCGGCGAGCCGTCGAGCGGCCTTCCGCACAGATCCTCGATGTCTGCGTCCAGGCTCGAGGCGATTGCGCTCACCTGGTCCTTCGAGAGCCTGGAGACGCCCATCTTCTCGGCCACCCTCTGCACCTTGCGGGTGCTCGTGCCCGTGGCGTACATCTCGGCGACGGCGGCAACGAGGGCGCGGTCGACGCGCTGGTAGCGCTCGAGCACGTCCTCCGGGAAGAAGCTGCCGGAGCGCAGCTTGGGGATGCGCAGCGTCAGCGTGCCGACGCAGGTGGCGAGCGACCTCTCGCGGTAGCCGTTTCGGCTGTTCGCCCCGCCACCGCAGAGCTGGTCGGCCTCGGCGTCCATCACGGCGTTCACGACCTGCTCGGCGAGTCTGCGAAGCAGCTCCTGCATATCGATGGCGCCGTCGTCGAAACGGGGCATGGCGAGCATGTCCGGCGTCGGGTCTGATAAGATTCCCATAGCGGTCTTCGTCCTTTCCTAGAACCTGTTGTTGTGGTGATTTCAGATTCTAGGACGAAGGCCGTTCTTCGTTAAACGGGCGCTAGGGTGTCACCCTTACACCAACATTTTCGACGCGATCACAGCCGCGCTATTAGACAACCCAATAACGCGGCTCAATCTTAATCACCAGAAACTCAACGAACAGAACGCGGACAAGTTACCTCCACTAACAAAAACGCCTAATCAGAGAAACCATCTTAAATATAACTTTATGTCGCTTTGTCCCAACTGGAAATAAAGTCTGTTTTAATCCAAGCGGTCGGTATTCCGCAAGCATAACTAAAAGTGACTCATACGCATCCATACACCTGGCCAAACGCCAATAATCACGGCAAAGTGCATTCGCTGGTTCAGAGAATGGAGTCGTATCCGATGAATAGAGCAACAATCCGCTCTCATCGGAGGCCTTATACTCCTTTACCGTGCACTCGTTGGCCCACATACCAACCTCTTCAAAGGAAGCCACGGGCATACTGCTCGAATACGGGATAAGGCTGAAATTTAGTTTGCGCATCATAAGGCTTCGAACCGCAAATACACTTAGCGGGAAGCAGAAAGCATCTTTAGCGCTGCCCGGTTTCTTTTTATGCGACTGATACTTTTGAAACTCTTTAGCCAACTCGCCTCTTGGATCGATGCCCAGCTCAGATGCACAGGCACAGTACAACTCATATGGCTCAGGACAGACAGTAGAAAGCTGAGACAAATCAACAATAAGAGCGGACGCCTCGCTCATCTCCCAATCACCTGAAGCGGCAAGATATGTGTCACGTAAACGAGACGAAGCTGGCTTATTAAGCTCTTTCTCGAGGAAAACGCTCTTTACGGCAGCGAGTGAATCTTCTACGCCATTAATAATCTCGGCTGGGTCTTTTTTAAAGAAAGCACACCCCTCAACCCAAAGAACTCGATGGCGACCAATCAAATCGACATTCATCATGCGAGGGAGCATAAAAGGCAGAACAATATGCGCTTCGGCAGCATCCATAGAACCAAAGAGGTCGCTGGGTCCAACTACCGGGAAAGTTGCTTGTCTGATTTCCAGATTCTCCGGAATAGCCTCGATTATATTAAGGCAATTGGAAAAGTTAAACTGACAATTATGAATTAAAAGCAAACGATACTTTCTTCTCGCGTCAAGCTGACGAATTAAGCTCTCAAGCGCGACGGCAAATTTAATAGGCGCCAATTCCACATAGCGCCATACGATATCAACCGTTTGGTTATCGACGGCAGCAGCATTAAACGGTGCAGGCGTCTCTTCAAAAAATACAAGCGGGCGCTCCGAGATTTTAATCCCCCTCTTAGAGATATGAGAAACGAATACGCTGTATAGGATCTCGCCCAAATAGCCACAAATACGTTTGTGAGTAGTCGTTTTGTTCTCATAGTCATATTCAGAGTCAAACTGCTGAAGAATCGAAAACTCAAATGCACAGAGTTCGTCGAAGAGGGCCTTCTTCATCACGAAGCAGTTGTAGCCCAGATACTTGGAACCGTTAAGATATGCGACAAGCTCGTCTACATAATCAGGCTGAACAATCTTGCAAATATCAACCATATGGTCTAGCTCCGCTTGAGTAACAAGGCCATAAGCACACATATGGTCCCTTATAGTTTTTTTAGGGCCGCAAGGAGTGGGAACTCCCCTCACGTCCCAATAAGGAGCGCGTACAAGGTCGACCTTCTCGACACAGTCCCTAATCAAAGCCTCGTTTGCTAGCTGATACTTTTTAATTGACAGTGGAGACAAACATTCATCCTCAATCTGAGCATGATCGTTCGACTCATATTTCTTCTCATCAAAATTGAAAAAACGGCGGTAATGGCATTGGCCAACATAATCTGCCTCTAAGTTTTTCCAGGCCCAATACTGACCGCTCATTTCACAAAAAGTGAAATTCCGATCGGAGATATTCTCGCCGCAATCATCGCGCTGGCATCCAGGAATAGTCTCCTTGCCCAAAGAGCCTACATGAACAGGTAGATACAGGTCGGAGCGAGGAATGCAGACGGGCTTATGACACGAAACTAGAATCTTGATGTTGGGTTTAGACATATATCCCCCGGCTACGCCTTAAGCTTAAATTGATCACGATGATTGGCGTGGAACTCAACCATCGTCTTTGTTTGCGCGCCACCGTAACCAAGATGGCCCACAACAATATTTTCATTTACAACCATCACTCGCCCAGTAAAGCATGCATAGTTGCAAATATGCTCCTCGTCGTCTCCAAGGCCATATGGACCTCCGACAAAGGTCAACGGGAAATGCCCAAACTCATTCCATGCATCGCGTGTGAACAGAATGGCACCGATACTATAGCGAATCGGGCAAATTGAATACTGGAAACCTTCATTTTCAATTGAGAAGCGCTCCGTAAGCGCATCGATATCGCGCAAAACAGGCTGAGACTCGCCCCACATATAGCGAGCGACCTTAGGTTCGGAAATGACCTGTCGATTGTGATGCAAACCATCCGAATATTTCATATCCGTGAGACCGGTATTCCTGAAATCATCCAAGAGATTCAACTTATCTAGCAAGCGAAGATGCCCATAGCAACTGACATTAATTAGAGGAGAGACAAACGCAGGCTTATACAGGGTGTTAGACTCAAGTTCCTCATAGGTATCAAGCATCGCCTCAAAGAAGCCCTTGGTCAAAAACATATCCTCATCGAGCTTATAAATCCACTTAGCCCTGGGATGGCATTCAATCGCAATATTCTGAACAACAGATAGATGATTAACAGAAGTCGAAAGATAGGACCAACCATGCTCAGCGGCAATTTGCTTAAGCTCTTCGTTCACAAGCCCGCTGGTCATTACGCACACATCAACATCGGAAGGCACATATGCCGCAATACGGCCAAAAACGTCTTCCCATAATGTCGGCTTATATCCAGCGAGAATAATACAGAGTTTATCACTGCCCTTGCTACGATCGATAAAGTCATGAGTTCCGGATTGGATAGCCCGTACGGCCTCGTCGCCCCGAATATCACGACGAGCCTTTAAGAAAGCCTTTCCAAACTTATTTGAGTTAATGGCATCATAAACAGTGTTTTTAAGAGACATGAAATACTCCTACGAATCAGTGACATGAAAAATAATAAGCCACCCGCTTGTCGACGAGTGGCTTATCGCGAAGCACTAAAAATGAATAGAAATGGAACTTAGCCTTAAAGATTATTCATAAGGTGCTTTGATAACAACAGAAAGAATAATTAATTGAACGCAGAATAGTCTATCTCATAAAGTCGCATATCATCTTCCGACATAAGAAGCTTGAGTCCCGGAGTCGAATCTTCGATCGAATTAATGCCTTGCCATTTGTCCCAAGTATAGTAACCATAGTAGCAGCGCTCGTCGTTGACCTCACCACCATAGTCCAGATCAAGAATGTACTTAATACCATTTTCTTTAAGGATGCGTTGGACATCTTCGTTTGTAGCAAGCTTGTCGAGATGCAATCTTAGCGTTTGATTATCACTTGTCTCATTACCGAGCATCTCTGCAGCAGATCGGCGGTATAGAAGGTTTAAGCCATATAAGGGGTATGCGAAAGCGCTACCGTCATCTGCGTTGTTATATATCAAACTATCATCTTTTTCGAGAAACTCGGCTACGCGCTTACAAAAAACCCGCTCTTTAGGGTCAAACAAGTTGTCACGCTTCGAATCATTCGCAAGCGTTGAACAGTTCTGGTAATCACCCAAACCCGTGTAAACCCGTCCAAATCCAGGCAAGTTGAAATCGTTAACATATAGGGCACACATAGTAATAATCAAACATACAAAACAAGCTGATATCTTTGCCCAAGGTTCATATCCAAGTCTGTTGAATATCCTCAAAGCAAGCGAATAGACAGCCTCTAAACCAACAGCAGCCAAGGGAATTGCCATGAGGCTGGCACATGCACCCAGACGATACGGATCGGTATACCAAAAACCCGCAAGAAAATGCTTTAAAAACCCGGATGATGATGCCCCGATTATATATATGATGGCAGCGAACATATACGAGAAACACAACCATGAAGACTCTTTATTGCGAAGCAAGGCAAAGAAGCCAATTGCAACGAACAAAGCAAGGAGATAATTGCCTGCCGGGAGCCGAAAAGACAGAGCCAATACATTAATAATAGCCTGTAAATGCGAGGCGGTTACACCCCAGGTGAAAGAAACAGTATTACTTAAAGCTGGATTAATAAAGCAAACAATCCAAATAACTAGAATCAATAAAGCGGGAATCGCGAGGGAAGTTAATCTCACTGATAGAGGCATGTCAGAATCTACATATTTTTGTTTCACAACATACCAACGCGAAAAGCGCAAAACAACAAAAGGCGCAAGAAGGACAGCCATCGTAAATATTGCATTTGGGTGAGAAAAACAGAGCGATAGAACGCCTAATAAAAATGCAGCAATGTAGTTCAGGCTGAACCGCTTTGCGCACGCACCGATCGTATTAATAAAAATAGCGGCACAAGCTGGCACAAGCATAAGACCCAAAGTATTAGGGAACAAAGGACCTGACACTGAAATTAAAGTGCCCCAGGGAAAACTATTAAAAGCGAATAATACTAGCGCCCCAGCAATTACCACACCGCGTTCTTCCTTGAATACTGTTTTTAAAAACAGAAATACGCTAGACGGTAAGACAAATAATAGCATTACATAATTTGTAACGTTTGTCGCAAACGCAACATCTTGTCCAGAGAAGCTCGCAACAAGGGCTGCAAGCAAATGCCAAGCCGCAGGATAAAAGCCGCTAGCAACTGAAATAATCGAACTAGACATCACATCATGATAAATGCCGACATTAACTGTCGAATAATCACCGCTGTCAATAAAAGATCTAATAACAGCAAGATGAAAAGAATTATCCGAATCCTGTATGAAAGAAGACGGCCCATCTAAAGGAAGCACATACGTTTTAGTTGCAATAACAAAGGCAATGCCAATGTACAGAAATAGTATTAACCAGTTTGAACGACCCGAGGATGGCTTTGCTACATCAGTATTGCGTGAGCGACTAAATGATGCAATCAGTAAAAGTATCAAAGCAAGGAGTAGACAGGGGAGACTCAGACTTACCCATGAAGCATAAAATCCAAGCTTAGAGTAAATAATGCTTATTATTTCAAGCAATGCAATTGAAAACAACGGTGCAGCTAAAAGTGAATCAATCCTGCTAAAACACATCAAACGTGAAAAAGCAAATCCAGGAATCTCCAAGAGGAACAATAGAAAAAGCGAAGAAATGAAGAAAGCGGCCCACATAGAATTAACCAACCTAGGTTCAGGTACATTGCTGAAATGCACAGGCATTAAAAATGAAATACAAGCATGAATTAACACGCACAATAAATCTTGTTATTTACAACAAAGCATGTACAGAAGAAAAGCAAATGTTGAAAAAGAACGTGTTCAGGATCAGTCGATCATTTGGCTTTATCAATATCGCTAAGCGCAATCGACTGAGCCAACCCATTAATACGCTCCTCCTGCTTCGAAAGTCGCAAGGAATTTGAGAAATCCCTCACTACGAGAACGGCGATAACGTAAAGAAAAACAAAATTAGAGGCGGACACAAAGCCAAGTTCTGAAGAAATAATTAAAGCTATTTCGGGAAATAGGCCCAACAATACAAAACTCAAGCTAAACAAGATCCAAAACATGGAATCGAGAACCTGCATCTGAGATCTCTTCAATTTATGAATAACGAAGAAGAAAACAAGAGCAGCAAATATAATGAGTAATGCACGCAACGTAAAAGTCATTTACAATCACCTAAACCATTGAACAATTAGCAGCGTAGCAAACACTCTAAGCATATACTGCATTGACTTTACAGGATTTAAGTAGCTCACGCCGCCTTGGCGTTCACGCATTGATACCTGAACTTCAGAGACCGAATACCCTTGTTTTAAAAACAAAGCGATTGATTCGGGTTCAGGATTGAGAGTGTTGTCGTAATAGTATCTTTCAAGCACGGGACGGCTAAATAATCTTAAGCCCGAGGTCGGATCGCTGATGCGATGCCCAGTCAGCATCTTGATTAGCACTGTAATCATGCGCGAGCCAAGCATGCGCATCGATTTATCTTTGCGAATAGTAAGAAACCTGGAACCGATAACGATATCTGATCCAGCGCGTTCCGCTTTCTCAACAAGAGAAGCCAAATACTCCGGGCGATGTTGTCCGTCAGCATCAAACTGAATCATATAGTCGTATCCATGATCAACGGCAAATCGAGCTGCAGTTTGAAAACCAACAGTAAGGCCGCAGTTAATCGGCATGTTAATGACCTTGCAATCTAACGATTTGCATATTTCACCCGTACGATCGGACGAACCATCATTGATGATAATGAAGTCAACCTCTGGAGCAACCGAACGGAGCTCTGTTACTGTGCCTTCGATGCACTCTTCTTCATTATATGCAGGAATCGCAATAAGCACGTTCGATTTAAAAGACAACCGAGCACCATTCTCTCATGACAAATAAGTAGGACCTGAACATTCATTCTATAAATCTTATTAACAACCATGTCGTGCTGTTTTATATTTTCATTGCTTCAGCCAATTACACGATCGGGACGCCAATGGCACTTAACAAGCTGCAATATACCTTAAAAGGAACATTGACCCAGCATGTTAGAAAATAGTTTGATTTATTAGCTGAAAGACAAGTCTCAACGTTTACCATCCTCCATTAACATGTAATATGCTATCCAAGAAGGCAAATAACATAAAATAGCAAGAAGTTTGTGATCACTATTCCTATAACTTCTCTTTCTATAAGCTATGCGATAGGCCGCCAATAATAAAGTCATTTGATAGCATTTTTGAATGAAATGCTTAGACATATTCAGGCTTAACTCTTTAACAAGAATGTAACCCAATGGATTTTGTCTAATTAAGGAATATGAATTATCAGTGAGACCACCTTCTTGGTAAGTGCCTAAAACTAAAACTTGATTAACGAGACTCATTTTATAATGTTGGGCAATTGTATAGGAGACGATTCCTTCGGAAATAAATTTCTCGCCTTCAACTACTGGATATGGATATCGCTTTAATAAATTAGTTTTATATATTTGCGCCGCATCACCTTTGAACCCATATTCATAGTATAAATCCCAAACATTAACCTCTGAAAGGCCACTGGGCATCCAAGTTCCAAGAGGCGAATCGACCGCTGACCCACGCAAAGCGATAACTCCAGCGATATCGTCATCATTCCAAATAGATCTAAAGTAATGCGCGACGACTTCAAGAGCATTTTCAACAAGCCAGTCATCAGAGTCCAAGCCAAAAAAGATAGGACAATCGCAATGATCTAAGGCTAAATTCGTCGCTCTTTGTTTTCCGCCATTTTCCTGAAAAAAATATCGTATGGGAAATGAAGCTATATCTGATAAATTCTCTACAACTTCCTTCGTATCGTCTGTTGAGCCATCATCAACAATCAGCCATTCAAAATCATCGAAAGACTGTCTCGTAAGACAATCGAAAATACGTCTCAAATAGCCAGAACGATTGTATGTTGGGGTAAATACACATATATAAGGCATAGAACCTCTCTCAAACAAAATGGCTTCTCAAAGCCACAAGAAGAAAAACAGCCATCCCCGCAACGCTTGCCAAAGCGGATGCAATGCAAACAAACGTAACGCCATTCATATCAAAAACCAAAATTAATGGGAATGCAACAACAGAGGCAATAATAGCAATGACGCTACCACAAAATGCACCTCTGAATACGCGAATCGAAATGAGTAAGTCATTCATAAACCACATGAAGCCCGTAAGGACCGCGAGAACAATCAAGGGGTACAGCAGGTACACGTAGTCGTGCATTTGCGTACCGTAGAGCAAGACCAACACCTTTTCGCCGAAACAGGTAACTCCTAGCATTGAAACGAAACAAACGCACGTCATTCCTGCTATACAACGAAACATAAGGCTTCTAAACATCTGATCATTTTTGTCATTATAACTTTCAGCAAAATAAGACAACAAAGGATTGTAGATATATGAAGCTCCCATCTGAATTATCGCAACGGGAGCAGCAGCGGATGCGTAGATTCCTAAATACGAATCCCCAAAATGAGATGCCAAAATTTGACGCGGCAGAGAAGCGGCAGAACTTGCTGCAACCGCGGCGATAACAATAGGGAAATAACAAATCAATAGATGGCGCGCCTTTGACCACGAGATCCCTAGCTTCAAATGTTCAAACGCGGTAGTGCGCGGATAATCAAAAAATACGCCGATGGCGGCCATCAAAAATGCCAGGAGTATGAATGTGACAACAAGATTATGGCTGAAATAATAAAAGGTTGAAAATCCGATCACAGAGAGAAGACCCTGAAGAATTAGAGACTTTCCAATAAAATCCATTCGATGATTGCTTTGATCACAAGCGTGAAAAACATCTATCGTCAGAGCTAATAACCTGTAAATGGAATAAACAATTGTAATCAAAACCGCATAAGGCGATACAGTCATCACCGCATACACAATGAGTAAGACAAAAGCAATTGCATTAGTAAGAAGCCGAAATGACAGATATTCCCCGAGAGAATTTTCACCGGTTGTATCACTAATTTGGATCGTATACATACGATACTGGCTAATAGGAGAAAACACGCCAAATATAGCAACAGCCAGAGAGTAAAGACCAGCATCATCAAAGCCTGTAGAAAGACGTACAACAAGAATGGATATTAGCCACTGACATCCAAGATTAACTATAGATCCTATAGCATTCCAGGCCATGTTAGTGCGAATCGATAAAGGTTCATAATTTGACTGATTAATCACAAACGGAATCCTTGCTCATACAACTAATCAAAACGTTTCTAATCAAGGTTGCCGATTGACCTATTCCAAAACCACAATCAGCAACCTCTTGGGCGCAAAGCTCCCTATTTTTTGGAGTAAACTCCAAAAGACCAATGGCAGTGTGTGCCCAAACTTTAGGATCGTCAGAAACTGAAAGGCGTCGACAATAAGGCATAGCCGACACCATTTGAGGAGAATTCTCAGTAATCACGCAAGGAAGCCCAGACGCCTGAGCCTCCAGGGCCGCCAAACCAAAACCCTCAAAAAGCGACGGAAACAAAAAACAATCCATAGCACAATACAATCTATTCGTCTCAAGAGACTGACCGGTAAATAGTACTGATTCTGACAATCCAAGATCTCTTACGTAATCCTGTACAGATTTAAGGCCTTTTCCATTACCGACCAGCAGGAGCTTAGATTTCTGATCGCCCATTTCTTTATGAATCTCAGCAAAAACGTCAATCAAAAACCTATGATTCTTCTGTGGATGGAATCTCCCTACGTGTCCAAACACCGTCTCGTCGTTCTCAATCCCAAGTTTTTTTCGGATTTGAATACGTGTATTTGAGTCAAAAAGATAATTATTGGTATCAATAGCGTTTGGAATAATAGCGACATCATTCACAAAGCCACTCTTCGCTGGGAACATGAATGATCCAGCCTCTTCAGAACATGCAACCAGGGATGATGCATACCGCAGAACTCGTCTTTTATGCAAAAAATGCAAGACGCCATTGATGGCATTTCCCATATTTTGAGAGTTATGGGCATGCAAAACAGTTGGAACAGAACAACGATTTGCCTCGATCACGGGGGTTATATCACTCAGAGTGCAAACATTGAACCAGAAACAGTCAAACGCATTGTGCTCAAACAGTTCTTTTAGCGCACTTCTATATCCAAAGGGATTCTTCAAACGGCTGGGGACAACAAAGCAATTAACCTCATAGTCCATTTCATTGATAAATGAAGAACCCAGAAATGGTGGCACTTTATCGATAACGAGAAAATCAAAAATAATTGATTTATCTTGACGATGAATTTCTCGAGCATAGCTGAGAATAAAAGACTCGACTCCGCCCATCAAGGAACTCAACCCGAAAACAAGGACACGCATTTAATACATCCAATCAGATTGCTACGTGATCTAAATACAGCGCAGTAAGGAAGCCAGCGGCACACGTAATATCGAAACCGGATTCCCCCACATAATTAACTCCATCGATTCGATCCGAGTCTGCACGAATTGGCTCATCGACCATTCTCTCAGCCCACGCAGACGTGCTGTTTAGACTATCCATCTTATAAGCGTAAGGGCTGCAAACCGCCATATCGGGCAGAGCAGGTGACAGGATACAAGGAAGTCCAGAGGCCTGAGCCTCAATAGCAGCTATTCCAAGACCTTCCCACTTTGACGGAAAAACAAACAGGTCCATGGCCATCAACAAATCAGGAATATCCGACCGCACACCCAGAAATACAACTTTGTCGCGAATATTTAATTCAGCTGCAAGCTGTTCCGTGTCATTACGAAGAGGACCCCTGCCGATAAGAAACAAACGCCCATCAAAATCACCGCCGCCGCACTTTGAAAAAGCCTTCAACAAGAATTCGTGATTTTTTTCATCTGAAAAACGCCCAATATGGCAAATAGCTTTCTGTTCAGGAGCTATGCCAAGATCACGCCTCATGGAAGATCTTGTTTTAGATGAAAACTTGTAGCGCTTAACATCGATCCCGTTATTTAATACGGAGAAACGATTGCTCGTAACAACCGAATTGCCAAAGCGGTCCACACCCGCCTCGCGAGAGCAAGCTAAATAGTAGTCGGCAATATAACGTGTGGGGTATGAGAATAAACGGAAACCAATTTCAAGAAGCGAAAGGCTTGGATTTGTATTATGGCTATGTGCAATACAGAATAATCCAAATTTTTTTGCTTCTTTTATTACAAAGCAGGCGGATGAGCCAATATGCACATGCACCGCACAGTAGTTATGATGCGTGCGGAAAAAATCACGGCACTGTTTTATATACGAAACGGTGTTAATCCCATTCAGACGATCGATAAAAAAAATCGACCCACCCAAAGCGCGAATTTCAGAATCGAAATCACACTCTCTAGTTTCGTGGACAAGAAAATCAAATTGCAAAATGGACCTATTGATATTTCGATACACATTCATAATCAACGTTTCGGCGCCGCCTCTATCCATGGCGCCTATCACATGAAGAACCCTGCGAGGACAATCGCTATTAACAGGATCCATGCTTTTAACGATCAAGAGATTTCCCTCCGAATGAATGTTTTGCACTGATTATACTAATAGTCGAGGTAACTAACCGAACAATCAATTTATGGAGCTGTTTCATTATATGGGCGACAATTCCTACATTTGCATTTTCTCGGCACTATTTGAACCGCATGTCGGTGGAGTTGAAACTTACACAAAAGGTCTAGCAACTGCGCTCGCAAAGAAGGGGAATAAAGTCATCGTAGTTACGATGAATACCGAATCTGCTTCGTCAGAGGATGTAATTGATTCTATTAAGATTCTAAGACTCCCTTGCTACAACTTGCTTAAAGGCAGATATCCATTCCCAAAAATGAACGCTGATTACCGCAAAGCTTGGAAAACGCTCGAGTCCCTTAATATCGAGCGCGTTATTATTAACACTCGATTTTATCCTCTAAGCATTGAGGCTGCTCGATTTGCATCGAATGCGGGGGTTCGGCCCATAGTTATCGAACATGGCTCTGCGTATTTAACTCTCGGAAACCATGTCATCGACCCGTTTATTCATCGAGTGGAAAATATACTTATCAATCGGATTAAAAAATACGATCCCTGCTTTTATGGCATTTCGAAAAAAGCAAGTGAATGGCTTTCTCAGTTTGAAATCACAGCCGAAGGAGAAATACATAACGCGATAGATCATGTCCAGTTTCGCAGCAAATCCAGTGGCCGGAATTTCAGAGAAGAATTTGAAATCGGTAGTGATTCAGTTTTAATTTCATTTGCGGGACGGCTTGTTCCGGAAAAGGGAGTTTTGGAGCTTATCGAAGCTGCCAGGTTGCTCGAAGAAAACCCGGCAGTTTGCGGCGGTAAGCTTACAATTGCAATCGCGGGTACTGGCCCGCTTTTTTCAAAGTCAGAAAAGATTAAACCCGATAATACGATCTTACTTGGGGGGCTATCCAGAGAAGACTTAGCTTCTTTAATGCTGCAATCTGATGCATGCTGCCTCCCTTCGCGGTCTGAGGGCTTTTCCACAGTCTTACTAGAAGCTGCAGCTTGCGGTACTCCCCCTATTGCGACGGACGTTGGCGGAATGCAAGAAATTGCACCCAATAACCAGTTTGGAATCCTAATTAGCTCAATGCGGCCCATGGATATAGCTAACGGCATTCAAGCAGCTTGTTGTTCAGAAATTGGACTAAAACAAATGGGCAAGAATGTTAAAACGCGCGTTGAAAATAAATTTACATGGAGTGAAACCGCAAAAGAAGCGATATCTGCTATGGAACACGCTAAATAATAAAGCGAATGCTTGTACGCTAAGACAACATTGCGCCCGGCGGTCACTTATCCACCGGGCGCAAAAATTACCTGAAATCAATTCGACATAAGCTGGATGCAAAAGCTGGATGCAATCCGCCCCTTTAGAAAGAGCCCCCGACACTCCTTATGTCAAACCGAACGCCAGGCAATTCAGGCGAATCAACCATTCCCAATGACGCGGAAGAGCCGGAAGCACAGAGATACTGGCCTGTAGCCACGTTTTGCAGGGCGATCTTGCCGCCAGACAATGTACTGTGCCACCGTTGAGAATCTGCACCGCTAGATATCAGCTGGACAAGCTTTCCCCCATCAGTCAGAGAGAGCACTTTTCCTGAGCCGATGCACTTAATCTCGTATTCGTTTTCCAGCCCAGCCACCTTGCTCACATACCATTTTTGAGCGAGTGTACCATTTGACGTATAGAGCTGAACCGTAGCGCCGTCCTCCATAGATCCGCCGGCAACATCCAGGACTTTTGAACTCGTGGCCGACTCGAATGAAAAGGCGCCTTCGTCCAAAAACTCACTAACCCGATGAACCGAGAACTTTTGAGCGGCACTTCCATTGGGAAGATATGCATCCAAATTAGCTTGAACAGAATCAGAAGCTCCAACAATATCCAAAGCCAAACCAGTTGACTTGCTCACAAAAGAGTACGTGCCGTCGCCATTATCGATCGCAGCAAATAGCGTATTGGCATTATCGGAATCGCAGGCCCACTGCTGAACATTGGTGCCAGGAATAAGATTGCCGCCATCAACATCGAGCGCCTTTTGGGACTTTGCATTACGGATAACATAGTAGCCATCGAAATATTCAAAGCTAAACAGCTGGGCAAACGTTCCGTTGCTGTTGTAAAGCTGAACATTTGCCCCATTGGAGCTTGAGCCGCCGGCAACATCAATGACCTTACCAGTGGAACTACAAGCGGGGTTTAGCGTGAAATAACCCTTCGGAAGGATATCGTCGCATTTTGCGACCGACGGGGACGTGCTCAACAGGGCAAAGTGAGAGGCGCCCTCATTAGAGCTCAGCTCAACGTTTACACCATTGGATACGCCGGACCCCCTCGATCCAAGATAAAATCCGGGCCTCAGCGCGCTCTCAATGAGATACGTGCCATCAGACTGTTTGGCGGCAATCCACTTTTGAGCATACGTGCCGTTGGAGGCGTACTGGGCAATGTTTGTTCCTGCGGAAGCGTTTCCTCCGGCAACATCAATCACCTTATGAGAGCCAGCATTCGTAAACGTAACATAGCCCTTGTCGTCATGAGAAACGACCCAACGTTGCGCATTAGTCATATTCGACCTGTACAGCTGAATATTTGCGCTATTGTCTTTCGAGCCGCCAATAACATCCAAAACGAACGAATAGTTCTTGCTCGAGCTTACGAGATACTCGCCATCTACCAAATCGGATACGTGCGCCATGGCCTCAGCGTCTTGCTCGGAGCGCAAGCACTTAAAGCCAGAAGGTGCAAATGCAACAGAAAGCTCACGGGAATCGCCCCTGGAAACCGTGACCAGCTTACCGGAGGCGTTTACACCTAGAGCACAACCAGAACCAGCATTAACGATACGATACGAGCCACTACCGGCATCTTCGATAGCCCAGTAATAATTAGAAGACGAGGGCGAGGCACTCCCCTGCTTAACAGCAGAACCGGGAACTATATCTCCGTCCTGGGCATATAAATAGCGATAAGATTTCGCAGACTTGATTGCGTAAAGACCCTTGTCGGCATCGTATTCAAAGCCAAATCCCTGCGCAATAGTTCCATTAGGGCTATACAGCTGGATAGCGGCACCGCTATCCATGCTACCGCCGGTCACATCAAAAACACGGCCATCAGGTGTCGTTACGATAGCAGACTGAGAATCAATTGTTTGACCCTTAGAAACATCTCCGGTTGTATACAGGCGGAAACGCTGGGCATTGGTGCCATTATCATCATAGACCTGGACATTCGTCCCGTTGGAAGTAGCCCCAGATGCAAGATCCAAGACAAAGCCGGTCTTAAGCGCGGAGCAAATCTTAACGAAACCATTTCCGCAATCAACGAGAATCCACTTCTGAGCCCAAGAGCCGTTAGGCGTGTACTGCTGAACATTTGCGCCAGCTTTCTTGCTACCGCTGGAGACGTCTAGAACCTTGCCCGATCCAACATTGGTAATGGTTACATAGCCATTCTTGTCATATGAGAACGTCCAGCGCTGAGCCGGTGTAGCGTTAGATGCATACACCTGCAGATTTGCACCGGACTTCGTAGATCCGCTGGAAATATCGAGGACCTGCCGCTCAGATATGGAACCAATAGCGTATTCGACGCCCTCCCTTACAAGCCCTCTGCTGGAAGCAGCAAGATCATCAAGCTCTTGGCGAACGGTGCGCGCCGAAGCAAGCGTCCATTTTTGAGCATCAGATCCGTTATAGGTATAAATTTGCAGCGCGGACCCACTCACGCCATTAGCACCAGGAACGTCAATGGCTTTGCCGGACTTAGAGTTTATGAATGAATACACGCCATTACCGCAGTCGATAACAGACCAATGCTGCGCACTGGTGCCGTTGGAAGAGTATTGAGAGATGGCACCACCGTTGGAAACGGAGCCCCCTTGAGCCTCAAAAGGCTTACCCGAGTTAACGTTTACGATTTCGTACAGGCCATTACCGACCTGCTTAAAAGTAAACATCTGCGCCTGGCTGTTGTTGGCAGTGTAAATCTGAAGACGTGCACGATCATCAGAAGACCCGCCGTTGATATCCATGACCAGCTGCGGGTTAAGCGCACTCTTAATGACAAAAGCTTTGTCGGTCTCTACGGTCGAGGAAGAAGCAAAGGTAAAACGCTGGGCATTCGATTTATTCGGAGCCCAAATCCTAACCGAAGTACCATCCGAAGTGCTTCCGTTGCAAAGATCGAGCGCCCAGTTACCCAGAGCGGACTGAATATAAAATCCGCTATCGGCAACACGAATATGCCAAAGCTGACGATTGTCTTGAGCATAAGCGGCTTGAATAACCGAAGAACCACTTTGTGCATTGTCGCCGGCAACGGATAGATATTGTCCAGTAGATTCGCTCTTAATTCGATAGGCCCCGGAACCAGCCGACTCAAGACGAAAGCGCTGATTTGAAGACCCTTGAGCATGGAACAAAGAAAGCTGCCCGTCATCACCAACAGTAACGCTCGAGGAATCCTTCGCTATCGAATCGATATAGTAAGTTCCGTCTGCTAGAGCATAATCGGGCAGATTAACTACGTTAACAAAATCGGCCGAAGAAAAAGCATTCATGTCAACAGTGTTGGCGGTGATGCCGTCAAGTCGCTCCGACGAAGTGTACTGCCATCCGTACTGTCCGGCGCAACTAAACGAAGTTCTGAGCTTGGGGCCATATTCCGCAATCCAAGACACGCGGGGGCGCACACTTGCAGCTTTTAGATACGTATCCGCGTACCAACGACCAGAATAAATGGATACGTTGTTAATGCCAAAACCAGAGAGCGTATTAAAATACGCATTCACGATGCCCTCGTACGCAGAGGCGCTATTAGGCGATATCGCCTTACCGTTGCTGTCATAGAACGATTCAAGGTCATAAAAAATCGGCAGCGATAGATCATACAGACCGTACTTACTTACGATCTGCTGCGTAAAATAAGCTTCGCTCGTAGCATCATTCGAATTCTGAGCCGTACTAAAGATATACACGCCAAAAGGAATTCCCAAGCGGCGAACCTCACGCAAATTGCGCTCGAACTGTTTGTCAAAATGGGTCGTCGAATAACCAAAGCGCAAAATTACAGCATCAACGCCAGAATTTTGAACCTTATTCCAGTCAATCGACCCCTGCCACTCAGAAACGTCAATGACCTTTAGCGCCGGAGACGCAAAAACCTCGCCATACCCGTTATAGAACACTTTAGAAGCATTCGTGCCGCCCCAATAGGGAGACCCGCTTGCAGAACGATCGTCGAGCGCTGCGACAAGCGGTTCACCATCCATCGAGCTGCCGGCGGTATAGTCGTTGGAATCATCCGCGGGATGTGCCTCGCCATAGGCAAGACGCTCCTCTAGAGATGCATCGAGCGGAAGCGAACCATCGTCGGCAAAAACAGGGGTTGCCCCCAGGCTGCAAAGCAGACCGAGAGCAACCAATAGCGACGAAGCGAGAAAAGTTTTCTTGCGCATAACCATCAACCTAAATCCAAACTAACATAGGGCGATATTGCGATACCAACCCCAAAGCGGCGTATACGTGGTTCCATAATAATTGACCCAGTCATTAAGTCCGCGAACGTTAACTCGACCAATATTCTCAATAACTTTGCCATCACCAATATAGATTGCAATATGGCCCCACCTAGAGCCCGCCCAATTGTGGGAATGGGACGGAACAGCGACAATCATACCAACTTTCAAATTAGCACGGTTGCTGTCGTGGCAATAAGACCAAAACATGTCGCAGGCATCGCCGTATGCATAGCCATAACCGGCTGCATTAAACACCCTCGAAATCCACTCGGAGCAAAGATTGGCACCAGGGGTAGGAGTGGAATAAGCAATGTCGACGAGTCGCCTTTGCGCACCGTTAGCGTCAGCGTAAGGCTGCTCAGAAACAATCGTAGTATCGAAGCGCCATGAGTCACCGCCACCGTTACCAAGAATAAGACCGTTGTCGCTGTCCATCAACGCAAAAGAACCGTCAGCAAGCATCGAATAAATTGCGATACCGCCACAATCGGCAAGGCGAAGCAGCCACTTTTGTGCACCAGAACCATTCCAGTCCCATTGCTGAACAGAAGCGCCATTAGATGCGTTAGCGCTCGGCACGTCGAGCGCCTTCCCAGATACAAAGGCAGTCAGACTGTAGGCACCGTTTCCCAAAGAACGGACATACCACTTTTGCGCATTCGTTCCATTAGCGGTATACAGCTGTACGCGTGCCCCGGCACTGCTGGATCCGCCGGCAACATCCAGAACACGATTACCGCTCGATTGGTTCACCACAACATAATAACCATCGTCAATAAGTGAAGCCGCAACAAAACGCCATGCCTGAGCAGCCGTAAAGTTATTGACGTACATCTGAATCGCGGTGCCCACAGTGGCATTGCCACCTGTCAAATCAATCACAGCACCCGAGACTGCATTCACAAGAACAAGACCGCCCATTGGAGACACACGCGGAATCCAGTGAGAACCCTCCACCGCCTCCTTAGCACTCATCAGCTTGCCGTCGCTTTGCGAAAGGTACTTACCCGAATTTGCGCCCTTGATAAGAACTGATCCATCGTCGCAAACACTAACCGACCATTTCTGAGCCAAAGTGCCGTTACGATTCCAGACCTGTAATTTAGCGTCGTCCGCCTTCGATCCACCAGAGACATCGATGAGAAGGTTGCCGTCTACGCGAGAGTAGATCTCGTACAGTCCGTCACGCACAAATACCGCCGGAACCGACAGCGTCCATTTTTGCGCGAGCGTTCCATTTTGGGAATAGAGCTGCAGCTTAGTTCCGTTGGCAGAATTAGCCCCTGTAACATCAAGGGCCAACCCACTTTTCGCGGAGATAAGAGACACGCTGCCGTCGGAGTTAACAACGACGCGCCACCATTGAGCAGTCGTACCGTTTTCGGCATATTGTTGGACCGCAGTTCCATTCGAAACGCCACCACCGCGACAATCAAGAACCTTACCCGACACCGCAGAGCGGACCGTATAATATCCCGTCGACTTGTTATACGTAAACGTCCAATACTGAGCAAGCGTATCATTGGAACCATAAAGCTGAGTTTGCGCCGAATCGCTCAAAGAGCCACCTGTAACATCGACAACCTGACCACCGTTAAGCATGGAGCCAAGTCGATACAGTCCATCATCGATAGTCTGAGCGATCTTAATGAGATTCCAGACCTGCGCATTCGTAGCATTCCAGCTATAAACCTGTGCATTTCCCCCATTGGCAACGCTACCGCCAGAAATATCGAGCACATAGTCGCCAAGGCAGGACTTAATATAATAGCCACCATCTTGACGGGCAACAAAGTCCCAAAGCTGCGCATTCGTGTGATTGATAACATATTGCTGAACATTCGTGCCGTTTGCACCGTTACCGCCAGACACATCGAGTGCCTTGCCGCTCGCGACATTTACGAGCAAATAATGCCCATTAAACTTCTCGATTCTCCAGCGCTGAGCGGGCGTGCCATTTTGACCATACTGCTGGACGTTAGCTCCGTTATCGCATGAGCCGCCCGAGACATCGAGGACCCTATTTGAGCCGGCGTTAGAGATCTCATAGACGCCCTCATCGATGTCCGCTTCAGGAAAGTCGGAAATCTGCGGATTCGAAGGCAGGGCAGAAGGCTCAACAGGAGCAGCCAGGGCAGGAGAAGAGGTGTCAGCCCCGTCATCACCCATTGCAGGAGTCTGTACATCGCCAGGAGTGATATCACCGGCATCTTCCGTGGACCTCTCGGAATCCTTTTCAAAAGCACCATCGGCTTCGATCGAATCATCATCAGTCGACACTACCGAAGAAATTAAGACCTCATCATTTGGGGCAGCCAATTCAATTGAGTACGCCTGAATGGGAGAGCACAAGGCAGCAACCGCGAAGCATGCAGGAATCAAAGGCATGAACAGAACTGATTTTTTCATCTCTAATGGACCTCGATAAACAAAATTGGATTATACGAACGGGCGTGCAGCACCAATGGGATTGCCGCGCTCGTAGACACCATGGACACCGACACCCTGACGGGGCCAGGAGTCAATCATGCGCCCATCCCCCAAATAGATGGCGATATGCCCGCGGTAATAGATAACGTCGCCGCGCTGCATACTGTTGACGCTTACCGGCATAAAGGTACCGTTATTGTACCAATTCATAGAGTTGTACGTCTGCCAAGAAAGCCAACGATGGTTATAGGGGTTGTAGATACCCATATCCATGCCCGTGGCATAGAGGCACTGCAGCACAAAGCCCGAGCAATCGACGGCGCCGCCGGGCGCGGTAGAGTAGGGCTCGATGTACTTCGTGCCAACATACTCATAGGCACGCCGGATAAAGGCATTGACGCAGTCGTCTCGCGTGGCATCGATCGCAATACGAGACGGCGTAACATAGGTGAACTCGCCCGTGCAATAGTTCGGAAGCTTCACCGTCAAGCTACTTACCTGCGGATAGTTCGAAGGATTCTGATAACCGATCTTCGCAGGACGCTCAGCAGAGAGAGCGCGCCAAGACTGAGCAGCGGAGCCCGTATAAGACCAAAGCTGGACATTGGCTCCATTCGCGGTAGCCCCGTCGCTTGCCTCCAGGACCTTATTGCCGCAAGCCGAAACAATCTTGATTCCGCTCTCCCCCATTTCGAAACGCCACTTTTGCGCATTCGAACCATTCCACTGCCACTGCTGGACGTTCGTGCCATCCGCATCAGAACAGTTGAGAACATCAAGTGGGTAAGCAGAACAACAAGCCGTAAGTGAGTACCAGCCGCCACCGACGCTACGGACCCAAACACGCTGGCTTAGCGTACCGTTAGAAACATATATTTGAACGTTTGCGCCATTCGAGCGAGAGCCACCAGTCACATCAAGTCGTTGTCCAGTTGCATGCATGGGAGCAAACTCATAGAAACCGTCAGAAATAAGGGGGACGGACGTGATGCTCCACCCTTGCGACGTGGCCCCGTTCTCGTCAACGCAGACAACAGATCCGCCAGAACCAGAAATGGACAGCACCTTACCGGTCTTTTTATTCTTAAGCTCAATCCCCTTCCCAAAGCAGATTTCAATCGACCATTTGGCCTCGTCGGCATCTTTATCAGAGGCCTGAAGAACAGCGCCATCAGACTCTCGTACCGAAAGGTACTTAGCGGAATTGGCGCATTGGAACGAGTAATAGCCCTGACCATCCTTACGAGCCCAGAACTTCTGAGCCAAGGTGCCGTTTCCCGGATAGACCTGCAGCAGGGTTCCATCTGCATAGGAGCCATCGGTAACATCGAGATATTTACCCGTAGAATCCGAACAGATGGAGTAGCAGCCTTCATCGAGCGAAACGGTAAAGACTTCGAAAGTCCAATGCTGTGCAGCACTGCCGGACTCATAGGCAGTCGTCACGGAACCATCGGGTTTACGTTCCAACACCAGATTGCTCGCAACGGAACGGATTACAAAACTATCTCCATCGGGCTCAATTCGCCAATGCTGATTTAAGCCAAGGCCGGGGAAATCCCACTGTTGAACTTTTGCGCCCGGGAAAATATCGCCACTATCAAGATCAAGTCCCTTGGTAGACTTCGCGGAACGAATCGAGTAGAAACCCGTGGCGGAATCGAACGAAAGCTTAAAACACTGAGCCATGGTGCCATTTATGGCATACGTTTGAATTCGGGCACCGTTGGAGACAGAACCTCCCGTCACGTCAAGGCATTTGGAAGAATCGGAAACGGAATTGATCTGATACATACCATCCGCAACCGACTGGGTGCCCGCCGTGACATGAGGATTAGCATCGATGGCAATAAAACGCTGCGCTGCAGAGCCATTTGCTGTCCAATTTTGAACATTTGCGCCATTAGAGACGCTTCCGCCGCTTACGTCTAAAACAAGATTTCGTCCAAGGCCGGAATAAAATACGAATGACCCATTTGTCTGCTTAACAGGAATCCATCGCTGCGCGGCAGTGCCATTCACGGCATATTGCTGAACGTTGGTGCCGGACTTTTTGCCTCCACCCGTGACATCGAGGGCCGAAGAGGTTCCTGCATGAGCAATCGTCACATAGCCGGTAGGCTGGCCATTTGAGTCGAGCGTATTCTTAATGACCCAGCGTTGAGCTGCGGTGTTGTTGGAGGCATAGATTTGGATGTTAGCGCCATTCGAAGCAGATCCACCAGAAACATCGACAACACTTCGCGGTGATGAGTCCATGCCGAGGGCGTAAGTTCCATCGGGGATCTGCAAACCCTGTGCAGCAGCAAAGGCATCGATATCAGCCTGCGTCCAGGTAAAGCCCTTCGTCTGCGTCAAAGTCCAGGTGACGGCATCAGTCGAGGTGACGACGACGCCGCTTTCAAACGAAAGATACAGCCCATTCGCGGCGTTTTTAATGGCAAAACCCTCTCCAGAAGGCTCAAGGATCCAAAACCGATTCTTTGTATATGAACCGGTGTCATCAAGTGATCCGTAGAGATGGGCGGCGCCACGGGGTACGACGCTACCGTAATCGGCGTCAATCAACATGCCCGAAACAAGCGAAGCGATCGTGTAATAACCGGATGTACTGTCATACGTAAGACGGAACGCCTGTGCAACGGTATCGTTCTTTGCATACGACTGAAGAGTCGCACCGGACTCAGCAGAAGCGCCTTTCACATCGAGAACCGACCCGGCAGATTCAAAATAATAAACACCGTCGGCGACGTTCTGCCCTAAAGAGTCAACGACCGGATTGGAGTCGATTGCAAAAAACAGCTGCGCGGCGGTCTGATTGGCCTTATATAGCTGAACATTAGCTCCATCAGCAAAGCTGCCGCCCGCGATATCGAGCACGTAATCAAAGTTAAGGACGGAATGTATCGTCAAGCCTCCATCGGCGTCCTTAACGGCAATCCACTTTTGCGCGCGCGTACCGTTAGCCACATACTGCTGAACATTACGACCAGACTCGGCTATACCACCAGAAACATCAAGCACCAAGCCGGAACCGGTGTTTTCGAAAGTTAAAAACCCGTTCTCGTCCTCATGCACTAACCAGCGCTGAGCTTTAGTCATATTCGAGTTGTACATCTGAACATTAGCGCCATTTGAGGAAGATCCGCCCGCAACGTCCCACACCTTGCGCGAGGCATTGCCGCAAGCAAAAACATAGGTCGCACCGTCAGAAAGCGACCCCTTGTTTTTGACGGCTAAGCCCTCAACGGTCTCAGCATCTTGAGGCGTCGTACCATCGGCCGATTCGACGGCAGATGTCGACGAGTCTTCAGATCGCCCCTCGCTAGATAGCACAGTCGAGCTATTCGGAGCTAAGCTACCGTCACCGTCATCGGCTGCACCCAATTCGATTACTCGATTAGCGTCGGGTCCGTTCGTGGACACTTCTTCGGCAAATAACGGAGATACTCCAACGGAGGAAACAAAAAGACCCGCAGCCAAAGCCACTACCGAAATAGCAGCTAGGCCACGGGTATATCGGCTGCAACTCATATCAGACCCCCGATTCAAATTAACACCGAATCTATAATAGTTGATACGAGCCGCGATATTGTTGCAATTGGTTACTTAATAACGACTGCTTGCGCACCTCTTTGCTGGTAGACCCAAGCAATCCAATCTCGATCATAGGTGGTATAGCCATCAATGGTATCGGAGATCATGACCTTGTTTGTTTGAGGGTTATAACCCTTCAGGACAACCGTATGCGAGTTAACGCAAGCAAAATATCCACCCTGTCGGGCATAGATATTTCCAACATTACCCTGATGAACGGTAGTCCAAATAATGACCGGATGTCCATCATCAAGGTAATTGCAAAGGTCATACAGAGAGGTTCCTGACACGTCGTACGAACGCAGGCTGCTCCCCCTACTTGCTAGGAAATTATTGGCAGCCCTATTGAGTCCAGGAGCGCAGATCTCGTTACCATTGTTATAGCTGTGGGGGTCTCCCCAGAAGCACCAGACAAAGTCCCAGGAGCTACGGGGGATCCATCGATCGGCCATTTCGCAAGGACCAACACCAAAACCGTAATAGTTAAGGACGTTGGTCAGAGCCGCCGATTCACAGCCGTTGGGAAGACCAACGGAGTACTGATTGTAAACTGGGACAGCCAGATCTACCGCCTCGGGCGTATAGCTCGTCTGAGCAAAGTAAAATCCCTGGGCCTCAGAGCCATTAGCAGCATAAATCTGAATATTTGCTCCATCATTAAGCGCACCCCCGTTCACATCCAAAACGAGTGAGTCGTTAAGCGCAGAACGAATGAGAAAGGAGCCGCCGCCCACGTAATCAACACGCCAGCGCTGAGCGGAGCTTCCATTCCCCTGCCACTGCTGAACGTTAGCGCCCGAAGCACCCTGAGCATTCAGGACATCGAGATATTTTTTGCTTCGGCAGTTTTGAATCGAAATGGTTCCATCCGAGTTAACGCTGACGATCCATTTTTGAGCGCCAGAATCATTGGAAGACCAAAGCTGCACGTTAGCACCGTTGGAACGAGAGCCGCTCGCCACGTCTAGCACCTTAGAACGGTTATAAGAAGCGGCAATAACATAGGTACCCGAATCAACTAACGAGCAGGCAGATAACTTGAAAGACTGTGCCAAGGTGCCGTTAGAATCATACGTCCTAATATTAGTTCCGTTGCTTGTTGAGCCACCTGCGGCACCTAGGACCTTGCCGGTTGCAACGTTAACGAAGTTGACACCGCCCGTGTCAATCTGGGCGGTCCAAAGCTGAGCGTCGGCATAATCAAAAGATCGGACGCAGACGTTGCCATCTTCATCTGCCGTTAAGACCTTGCCAGACACCAGGCTTTCAACGGTATACGTATTATCTCGGTTGGCAACCTTGGCAACTTTCCATTTCTGAGCAATCGACTTGTTGCATCCATAGAGCTGAACGTTAGCGCCATCACTGGCTGAGCCGCCTGCAACGTCCAAAACCGCAGAGGAGGAAGCAGGGCTCGAAATGATAAAGAAACCCTCGGGCAAAAGCGAAGTCAGCTTTGTAAAGGCAAGACGCTGCGATGCGGAATCAGACGGGATGTCTCCGTACACATTAGAGTTGGCAACGCTTAAGACCAATCCGGTTGCTTTATTCGTTGCCGTATAGAAACCGTCATCGTTACGAACAATGGAAAACAGCTGATTTGCGTTATTGCCGTCACCGCTCCATTGGTGGACATTTGTTCCAGGGCACACATTGCCACCATCGACATCGAGAGCCTTGCCAGACTGGGCGTTCACGATTCGATAGTAGCCATTCTCATATACAAATTTAAAGACCTGAGCAAACGTGCCATTAGCAGCATAAGTCTGGACGTTTGCCCCGTTAGAAGAGGACCCTCCGGAGATATCAAACACACGAGATGAATCCGATGCCAGAGAAATAGTGAACCAGCCGTCCAAACCAAGATCGTCGGACGGGGCTACATCGGGAACGGCCGATACAAAACGAACGTTTTGGGCGGCGGTACCGTTGCTCGCATATGTTTGAATATTGGCACCATTCGAGGAAGATCCGCCTGTAACATCTAGAACTAGTTCGGGCAGGACCGCGGACTGCAACCGGAACGAGCCACCAGGCACCGAGGGAACGGCGATCCAGCGCTGGGCACGCGATCCATTGGATGAATACTGTTGAATATTGGTCCCCAACCTACAAGAACCGCCCGCAATATCAAGCACCTTGCCAGAGGAAACATTTTTGATAATCAAATAGCCAAGTTCATCATGCGAAATGTCCCACTGTTGAGCCGCTGTCATATTCGACACATACGACTGAACATTGCCGCCGTTGGCTTTAGAGCCACCGTTCACGTCCAGAACCTTAGCTCCTTCAACGCCGAGTGCCAAGACATAGCGCCCATCAGCAATATTGCCAGCATTTTGCTGGGCAAGCGCATCCAGTTGTTCGCGCTGAGCGTCTAAATTGAAAAATGTCCAACGTTGAGCAATCGTGCCATTATCCGACCAAGTTCGCACGTTCGTGCCGCTACTTGTATTACCGTTGGCGATATCAAGGCAGATCGACGGATCAAGCGCGGACACCAGCTTGATGGAGACCCCATCCTCAACGGCAATCCATTTTTGCGCCGCAGAACCATTCGACGCATATTGCTGGACGTTCGTTCCAGATTGAGCGCTTCCGCCAGAAACATCAAGAACAAGACCGGAACCACTGTTGGTTAATGTGACAAAGCCATTTTGATCATGAGAAACGATCCACGTTTGTGCACCTGTGGCGTTGAGAGCATATATTTGGACATTCGCACCCGATGACCTAGATCCGCCCGCAACATCAAGCGTCTGCCAGGAACTTTTTGCCGAGCGAATATAGTAGGTACCGTCAGCGAGGTCGGAGGCGTGGGCGGCAGCAAGCTCGGCGAGGATAGTAGCCTTGGGCTTCTCGAGCGTAAACGTCTGAGCAACGGATTCATTGGATTGATAGAGACGGATTTCTGTTCCGTTGGAATCGCTGGCGCCGGCGATGTCGATGGCAAAAGCATCATCGACGACAGGCGAAAAGACGAGTCCGCCGCCAACCTGTCGAGCATGCCATGCAAAGCCCCAGGTGCCATCATCGCCGATGTTCTGCGTAAGACGCGGATGGTCCGAGAAATGAGAGACATCGTTTGGGTAGCAAAGGTACAACCCCGACTTAATATTCTTAAAAGCGTATTGACGGCTGCCAAGATCAACAAGGACAAACTGCTGTGCAGCCGTCTCATTTCTGTCAAACAGTTGAATCGCCGTTCCGGCACTCACCGATCCGCCCGTAACATCGAGCACTCGATGCCCCGACAAAGTCGAGGTAAGAAAAAAGGTGCCCGCGTCAAGGGTCGCATATTTTGTCAGATCAACGCCCTCAGTGGAGTCCTCGGATGCACTGTTGAGGTTCTCGTCGCTCGACTCACCCTCCTGGGCAATATCGCTTGAAAGCGAATCTGAAACAGAGCCGGCGGCATCCTCGGTTTGCTCAGCATCCTCGGCGGAAAGCCCAGTCGAAGAAGTCTCGGCAAATGCCGTTGAACCCGAATTGAGCCCGATGGGCAGCGCCAGAAGCAGTCCCAGAAAACATCCCACTTGCAATAATGCGCAAGCGCATTTTATATGACGCATGACATCCCCCAGAAGGTCTCGCCAACACCTACGACGTAGTGCATTTCCCACGAGCTCGTATTGCTTAAGCATCGCATCATGCAATCCAACATGTGGAAAAAATGCCTATACTTTTGTTTCATTTAATCGCGGTTTAGCGCAATATGCAACTCTTTGCGTCAAAAGAAGGCGGCTCGCCAAACGCGAGCCGCCTTCTACCTTAGTAGTTTTAGTAGTTAACTACCTTCGTTCCATAGGGGATGTTGTCATAGATCCATTTAGCGTGATCGGTTGTAAGCCTAATGCACCCAGCCGACGCGCGATGGCCCATCGTGTGATCCATCACTTTGAACGTTCCCGTATAACAAGGCTGCGAATGGAATAAATAGTCTCCATAAAACTGCGTGTAGTACCAGCAGGTATATCCGTGTCCAAACGAAATGCCCTTTCCGTAAACAGAGAACTCACCCAGCACCGTTGGCGACCCATTTTTGCCTGGAGCACACTGCCAGAAGGACCAGAGCCTCCAATTACCACGAGAGCCCCTAAAAATACCTGTACGGCATCCAACGGTATCAGTCAAAATTAGCCATTCCGTATTGCTGTTATACCACTGCGCACGGTTATACATTGCCTGCTGATCGGCAGGCAGCGGCTGCACGTACGTAGTAGCTCTGAAGGTAAACCGCTGCGCCCTTGAATCGTTACTTGCGTGCAGAGTGACGTTCGTTCCGTTTGCGCTGTTGCCTCCAGAAACATCGATTACGAACGCTCCATTCAGAGCGGAAGACAGCTTAAATCCACCGGGTACATAATCGATAAACCAACGCTGGGCAGCACTGCCATTCCTAGACCATTGTTGGATATTGGTTCCAGAAGATGCAGCCCCATCTTTTACGTCAAGAGCCTTGCCACTGGCGGCATTTACGATGTTGTAAGAGCCATCACCGTTACGAGAGAAGTTCCATTTTTGAGCACCCGAATCGTTGTTCTGCCAAATCTGAACGTTTGCACCGTCCGAGTGCGATCCGCCAGAAACATCTAAAACCGATCCCGCGTGAGAAGCCATTCGGATGAAATACGTACCATTGTCGATGGTTGCCGAAGTAGCGCGCAGGCGGAATCTCTGCGCAGCGGAGCCATTGGAGGAGTGGACTTGAATATTGGAAGTCGACGCAAAATTACCGCCCTTCACATCAAGCGAAAGGTCTTGGTCATCCGCCGACACAAACTCAATACCATTGCTATCGATTCGCGCCACCCATTGCTGCACCTTCACATCTGCCGGTGCCATCGTGCAAACATTGGTACCGGAAACAGCAAGTCTGTTAGTTGAGCAAACAGATTCAAACGTATAGGTATTCTTCGCTCCATCCACCTTTTTAAGCAGCCATTTTTGGGCGAAGGAACCATTGCCGGTATAGAGCTGAACGTTAGCGCCGGAGTCAGCGGATGCACCCGCGACATCAAGTGCATAGGAGGAATTTGCAGACGGATAGACCTCATAAAGGCCTTCGCTCAGCAGGTCTTCTTGCTCGGCAAAGACAAACGACGTCTGGACAGAATCTCCCGCCGTGGCAACAACCAGATTTGAACCGGACACAGCGAGCATGAGCCCTGTGCCCTTATTGATGAACGAATAGCTTCCGTCCTCATTGGCAATGACACTGAAAAGCTGGTTGTCGTTGGGACTCTCATCCCACTGCTGGACATTCGTCCCGGGGACAACGTCACCAGCCGCAACATCGAGCACCTTACCGGAACCAGCATTACGCAGAACATAGTAACCGTCTCGATACTCAGCCTTAAATAGCTGGGACAGCGTGCCATTGCAGGAATATGTCTGAACGTTGCCCCCGTTCTTTAATGAGCCACCGGCAACGTCAAAGGCAACAGCGCCATTTGAAGAGGGTGAAATAACGAACCAGCCCTTGTCTTTCAAAATGTCATCGCACGGACCAACTGACGCAGGGTTCGCGGCAATAAAGGTAAAGCGCTGCGCGGCAGTTCCATTCGAAGCATACAACTGCACGTTTGTCTGAGAGTTCAGCGAGCCGCCGGCAACGTCAAGTGCGCGCTGTTGCCAAACAGCAGAAAGAAGTCGAACGCTTCCATCACCATTCGGTACCGCAATCCACTTTTGTGCATAGTTCGCATCGCCACAAGCCGCGTGCTGCTGGACGTTCGTTCCCAGGGAAGTTGAACCCGCGGAAACATCAAGGACTTTGCCAGACTTTACGTTCGCTATTGTGAGGTAGCCGTCATCGTCATGCGAAACACGCCAACGCTGTGCGGCAGTCGTATTCGATTGATAGATCTGCACGTTTGCACCGCTAGAAGCAGAGCCGCCGACAACATCGAGAACCATTCGAGACAAGTCCGGACCAGCGACGATCGCATAGTCTCCGTCTTTGACGACTTCCCGGTTAACGGAAGCGAGCTTATCGAGCTCGGAACGTACAGCCGTCGGATCCACAAAATAGAAGGATTGGGCTGCTGTTCCATTTGCACTGTATAGCTGAAGTCCTGCGCCGGGCACAATAGAGCCACCGGGGACGTCGGCGACCTTTTGTCCGTTCAAGCCCGACACAATCCGATAGCGCTCGCCGTCTTTCTCGATGATCCACTTTTGGGCCTTGGTTCCATTGGCGGCATAGGTCTGCAGCTTCGTGCCGTTGGCGTCATTGCCGCCCGCCGCATCCAGAACCGCCCCGGCACCATGAATCGCAATGGTGCGATACCCGTCCGACGTAGTTGAGACATCGAACGTTTGAACGCCTGAATATCCGAACTTGTCAAAGGACAGCGATCCGCCGTCTATGATCAGCGCAAACGAATCATTCGAGGCCAACATTGCATATGTCCCATCAGAAAGGTCAGCGAGATGCGCCGCCGCCCGATCATCGAGCTGCTGCTGCTCGGTTTTGGCAGGCGTTAGTACCCATCGCTGAGCTGCCGTACCATTTGCCTCATACAACTGCACGGCAGAGCCATTTGCGGCAACTCCACCCGCCACGTCAATGGCAAACGACTGGTTGAGTGCCGAAATAAAGGTGTAGCTGCCATCGGTTTCTTTAATTGCGATCCAGCGCTGCGCAAGGGTGCCGTTATCGAACCAAAGCTGAACGGGATTTCTATTGCTCGCGCTGCCGCCGGGGACATCAAGCGTGCAACCCTTGACAGAAGCAATGACAACAAAGCCATTCTGATCATGAGACACTCGCCAGACCTGAGCATTCGTCTTGTTCTCACTGTACAGCTGCAGCTTTCTGCCAGCAGATGCCGTGCCACCAGGAACATCAAGTACAAAATTGCTGTTAACCAAAGAGCCAAAAGTGTACAACCCATCCGTAAGGTCATCAACGTGCTCGGAAGCGAGATCATAGACAGACTTGGGCTTTTCCGGTTTCAGAGCATCAGTCGAATCCGATGCATTCGAATCGGACGTACTGTCCACGGACATAACTTCGTTGGTAACGAGCTCGGACTCGTTCAACTGGTCTGCAGCCAGGGAGGCATTTGTATCTTGGCCGGTAGCCACGTTGTCTTCAGCAAATGCGGGAACGAGACAAATTCCCAACAGAAGCACGATAAACACCGAAGCAAACATAGCTTTTCGATTGCCCATGTCTGTCCCCTTTCATACGGTTGCTTACACTCTATGCCAAGAAGCGCGCCCCATCGTCGAGAGATTCGTGAGCAGCAGCAGCTTAACCCCGAAAGGCCAATCAGGTTAAAAGCATGTTGCAATAGCACAATCGCGAAATCTCTGCTGCAAAGTCACCATGGATCGGCGCCCAACCAAGCTCGCGGCGGAGCTTGCTAGCGTCTATGGCGTACCGTCGATCATGGCCGGGACGGTCCTTAACCCAATCGATAAAGTCTTCGTCTTTGCCCATTGCTTTAAGAATGGTCTTGAGGACTTCGAGATTGCTGCGCTCGCAATTGGCTCCGACAAGATAGGTCTCCCCGATCCTCCCTTTGGTCAAAATGAGCCAAACAGCACGAGCGTGGTCATCGACATGAATCCAATCGCGTACGTTTAGACCGTCCCCGTACAATTTAGGACACTCCCCGCGCCGGACGCATGCAATCGAATGCGGAATGAACTTCTCGGTGTGCTGATATGGACCATAGTTATTACAGCAATTAGAAATTGTTGCCTGCAGACCATAGGTACGAATCCAAGCTCTCACAAGCATGTCAGATGCCGCCTTGGAGCTTGAATAGGGGCTACTCGGTCGATAAGGAGACTCCTCGGTAAATCTACGCGGATCATCAAGCGCCAGGTCTCCAAACACTTCATCAGTCGAAATGTGATGAAACCTGACATGGTGTCTACGAGCAGCTTCCAAGAGTTGGTATGTGCCCTCGACATTCGTTTTTATAAACGGGCTTGGATCGACAATCGAATTGTCATTATGTGACTCCGCGGCATAGTGAATAATTGCATCGTGCCCGGGAACCACTCGATCAAGCAGATCCGAATCGCAAATGTCGCCAACAACGAGCTTAATCCTGTCCTCCGGAAGCCCAGCAATGCTGTCAGGATTAGCAGCATAGGTCAGCTTATCCAAGACGGTGACGCGTACATTCGGAACATTATTCACGACATAGCGGACAAACGCCGAACCGCAAAAACCACAGCCGCCCGTAACCAAGATATTGCCGTATTTTCGCCCCATGCGCATCGCCCCCCCATTTAGCTCTGGCTTGTACCATTTTCTCACAATCTGCTTGAAGAGAGTGAAGCAACCCTTACCGTTGCCTTCACCCAAACGCAACTAAAAACGTTGCAAACGCAATTAGGTATAATTCTTCCAAATCGCCTAGAGAAAGTGTTTGAATGCTGACCGTAATCGTGCCTACTTACAATGCCGAGCCGTATCTTTCTCAGGCTATAGGCAGCCTATTAAGCGAAAACAAAATTGAGCTGGAAATCCTCGCCATCAACGACGGATCCACCGACAACTCGCTCGCCATTATGCAAGATTTCGCTGCGCGCGACTCGCGCGTTCGAGTAATCGATAAGGCAAACCAGGGTTACGGCGCAACCTGCAATCTGGGCATTCGCGAGGCAAAGGGTGACTGGATTGCCATCCTCGAGCCCGATGACTGGATCGAGCCCGGAATGTACTCCGACATGCTTGCCTTTGCCAAGCGCGAATTTGGCGATCCGAACAAGCTCGATATTATTGAGACCCCGTATTGGATCATTCGCAACCCCGATACCCCCCAAGAGGTCAAACTACATTGCGCATATCGCGGTCGCATTAAACCGCCTCGGCAACCGTTCACCATTCACGACGCTCCACACCTGCTGGCCCATCATCCGTCCATTTGGTCGGCAATCTATCGTCGCGACTTCCTGTTGCAAAACAATATCTGGTTTAAGGAAATCCCCGGTGCGGGCTGGGCCGATAATCCATTCCTTGTCGAAACGCTCTGTCAGGCAAGGGCCATCGCTTACTGGCCCAAGCCGTATTATTGCTACCGCGAGGAAACACCCGAAAAGGCGGCCGCTCTGGCCAAGCGTGACCCCTTGATGCCGTTTAATCGCTGGAACGACATGGTCGATATTCTTGAGCGGCTCAACGTCACCGACTCCGCCGTTTGGACACCGCAAATCACACGCGGCTTCACCTATATGGGCATCATGATTGAACATACCGGAATTGAAGGCCACCCCGAAATCGAGCAGGCCATCCACAGGATGTTCGAACGCATGCCGCAAGAACTTGTATTTGCCAACCCCCGCGTTACTCCCGCGGCCAAAAAGCTCTATGCCGAGTATATGGGCATCGCCAATCCTAAAATCAGCTGCTGTGCATACGCCAAGGACCTCGTGGGTGAGGGCTTGTATAACGTATGGAACAAAGGTCCCAAGCAGACTCTAAAAATGATTACATCGCACTTTGGCTCATATAACGCACGCGCTGGAAAATAGTCGGATGAGCAGCAAAACAAGCAGAAACACCTCCATCGAAGCGCTGCGCTTGGTAGCGGTCGCTGGGATTGCCATATTCCACACGTTTCAGTGGACCTTCCAAGCCGTCTGCACCAGCCTACCGGAATACGCGCCGCTCGCTGTCTTCCCTTACTCCGGCGCGCTCGGCTTTATCAACCTGCTGGGCTGCTGGGCCAACGAGGTCTTCTTTATGATCTCGGGATACTTCCTTATTCCCTCGGCTGCTCGCGCCTGGAGCGACGGGGCTACGTGGACGTCGCAACTTCAGCGGACGATGCAGCGCCTTGGCAAGGTCTTCTTGCCCACCGCGTTTTATTGCCTCGCGGCGCTCGCGTGGTCCACGGTCGTCTCCCAAGTTCCCGATGTCTCCTTTCACACGCACTATTGGTACACGCTGGGGCTTGAGTTTATCTGGGTCTACGCCGCCACGGTCTGTATGGCACCGTTGTTTGGACTGGCTAAAAACCGACTCGGCAAGAAAAGCCACACAGCAGCAGTTGTCGCCGTCGGCGTCCTCGTTTTTATTGTCAATAGCCATCTGGCGACGCAATGCTTGGCAAGCAGCGCTGAGTTTTCTTGGCTGCAGAAGATCATGAGCGCCGTCACCTACGTCGTCGCCTTTTTGATGGGAGGACTGCTCCGCGACTATACCGGGACGACAACTCCGCGCAAAGCGCGCACCGTCGCCAAACGATTGCTTGCAGCAGTTTTGATCATCACGATCGCCCTGGAAGCCGCGCTTTCCGCAACCGGCAATCTGTCGGCAATGGCAATGCTTTCCTATAAGTCGACCTCGGTCGTCTCGTTCGCCCTCGCTGCCACCTCGTTGTTCTTTGCAGCAACCCGCGACAACAATTCGGACCATCCGCGTGTCTCAAATGTCATCGTCACCTTATCGACCGCCACGCTCGGTTTCTATGTGATGCAGTCGCTCACCAGTAGCCTGTGGCGTCCAGTCTTCAATACGTTGCTCGCAAACATACTGGTCAGCCAAAACAGCCCGGCAGCTATATGTATCGTCACGGGTACCGTCATTAGCATCGTCTTTGCGCTGGCGCTTCTCATCATCGATGCAGCTAGAAGCCTTATCGCTCGCCGGCTCAAGCGACAATAGACACGCTGCCGTCAGACGCTAAAGCCGCTACAGCCATGGCAGGTTCCTGCGTTTTATTCAAACCTTGCCAACATGGCGCAGCGACCCTTTACAATAGGTGCCGTCCAACGGACGCATTCGATAGCTTCCGCGCAGCGCTCGCCCGCCGCGCGTGAAAGGATATATTCCCCATGACTTCTACCCTCCCCGCCCCCATCGACAAGCTCGCCATCGTCGTCGTCACCTATAAGCGTCAGGAACTCCTGGCCAACCTGTTCGACTCCATGACCGAGCTCACGACCGCGCCGTGGCGTATCGTAATCGTCGACAACGAGAATTCGCGCGAGACCGAGGCCATGTGCGCGGCGTTCAACGAGCGCCTGGCCAACCTGTGGGGCGTCGACACCGATCAGCCCGACGCGCAGGGCGGAACCGACCGCGTCATCTACGCCCCGCAGCTCGAAAACGGCGGCGGCGCGGGCGGCTTTTCCGCCGGCACCAAATGCGCCTACGATCTGGGCGCCCAGTGGTTTTGGGTGATGGACGACGACGTGCTCGTCATCCCGGAGGGCATCGAGCGCCTGGCCAAGTGGACCGACCGCTACGACGTCATCCAGGGTTCGCGCCTGGACTTTGACGGCGGCGCCTTCTTTTGGCAGTACCAGCTTATCCTTTCGCTTGGCATCCCCAACCCCATCGCTAAGTGGGACCTGGGCCCCGAGGGCTATCGCGCCATGAACCAGCTGTGCTTTGAGGGAGGCCTGTTCTCACGCCGTGTTGTCGACAAGATCGGCCTGCCCGACGCTCGTTTCTTTATCTACGGCGACGACGCCTGCTATGGCTATGTCGCCAGCCAGCATTTCCCCGCTGCCGTAGTCGCCGATGTGGTGCTCAAGCGCGCCCGCGCCGTCTCCAACTGGGATATCGCCGGTAAGCGTCAGCTCAATTCCACCAGTGACACCAATCGCTACTACATCATGCGTAACCGCGGCTACTTGGCCCGCTACATGCAAATCTACGGTGATTACCACCCCATTTTGTTCCGTTTGGGCAATGTGGCGACCTTCTGCAAGGAGTTTATCCGCCTTGCCGCCGTCGACAAGTGCTTTAAGACCGGCATTCCGGCGCTGCGCCGTGGCATGAAGGATGCCCGCAAGATCGTACGCGACCCCAACTGGAAGCCCATGCCGCCCATGAAGGAGACCGATTAAAGCCGGCCCTCCTATAACTTCTGACACGCGACGGCAACTCGCTGTCCATCAAAGCCAAACCCCCAGCGCATGCGGCCCACGGCAGGACGTGGCACGCGAATGTCGTCGAGACCGCTCCGCTCGATATTGAGCAATGCCTGTACCGACAGAAGCTCTAAGCCCAACGCATCGACATCGGGGTCGTACAGCATGCAGACCGAGATAAGCGGGCGGCTATCCAATATGCCAAGTGTATCCACCGCATCAAAGGTATTGACGGTCGGAAATACTTGGAAACCCCCAAACTCCGAACCGTGCGCTCGTTTTGTAGCAGGGTCGGCATATCCAGGCAACCCAAAACAAAGACCCTGCAGTGCCAAACGAAAAGCCAGTAGCAAATCCGACTCGTCTCCTTCGACGCCCAAGTCATCAATAATTGCGTCCAAAGCTCGCCTAACTGCACGCTCGTCTCCGCGGCAAAGACCCTCTTGGAAATCATCGATAGTCTCGGCACTCTCGGCAGCGCACTCGAACCATTCGATAATCACAAGACGCAGCGCATACCGGAGCTCGTTATTGGGAAGGCGCAGGGCGCGGGGCAGATTGCCGTCCGCCTGGCGATCAGTCGCATCTGTCGTCAGGAGTCCACTCGAATACAAATCGGTCCAAATACCTTCCGCTGTCCCGGCATCACGCTTCACGGCGTCCAAGCACAGTGGCGCCTCAACACAGCCATACGGATTAAGCAAATCAAACATTGCCGCAAGCCATCTTAAATCCCAGGCGCCCACAGTCTCGTTCAGACAATCGGCATAGCAACATACATCAAAGCGGGTTGGCGGCAGGCAGCCCCGAGCCAAGAACTCAACCACACGAGCCGGGTTCGAACAATAGAACCCGCCAAACCGGTAGCCTTCGAACCATTCGCGCGCGCAAGCCAGTCTGTCGCTCTGACCAGTGTAATCTAGCAGCGCCCTGTTTTCGGCATCCGAAAAACCAAACCGGCAATCGCACCAGCTCGACAAGGGCGAAGCCAAACAATACGGGCAGTTGCGATGCGCAAGTGCCGCCTGTGCGGGGCTGGGTCGCTCCCCCATCAAACAAACCAGCCGCAAAGAATCGATCGAGGAGACAATGACGTCAAAGAGCAGGCGGTCAAGCAACTCGACAAAGCACGAGCCATAGGCGCCCTTCGCCTGCATATGATTCGAAAACGCCGCGTCATACCCATCAACCAGCAGCACAACCTGTTCATCACATGCCATACGGAGGAGCTCGATTAACACGCCAAGAGCCGAATCGATCTCATCAGAACCGGCAACACCGCGCGCTACGCGCTCGATATGGCGCACGTCGCTGCGCGCTAAATCGGGAACGTCCAGCAGCGGCAACAGACGAGCGCACTCACGAGCGACGGCATCGCGCATGGCGGCCTCGGCATCGGCGCCTCGATAGGAGGAAGCAGAAAAATCCAAAGCAATGACCGGATAGCGTGCATACTCATCACGATAGACGCCATCTTCTGCGTCCCATATTTTGCTACCGATGAAGAGATTGACGTTAGACGAGCCGGGCACAGGACGCTCCAGATAACATTTGAGCATGGAGAGGTTCACACTCTTGCCAAAACCATGAGGCCGACAACAGAGCGCCACAGTCGATTCGCAATCTAAGATATCGGCAATAAACATGGTCTTATCAACTAAAACACAATGATCGGCGGCGTCGGCAAAATCATGAATATCAATCGGCAGAACAGCATTTCCGCCGGGATTGAGCAACTTCACGTCAAAGGTGTTATCAATATCATACATTGCCTGTTCAGACACCGTTTTATCTCCCCTTTTAGAATAACGATGCCATTTTAGCGACCATCTTGGTAACAATTTTATTGTTCAACAAATGATTCGGGTAACGGTAGAAATGGCTCCATAAAGGGGGGCATAACAAAACGATTCGCAACAAATAGGGGCCCGGTGCTATCGCATCGGGCCCCTATTTCAATCGCTAAGGCAAAACGCTCGCTGAGAGCCTACTTTTGGGCGTCTTTCTCCGCAGCGTCTTTGTTTTGCTGATCAAGTTTATGCTTACCGCTCACAATAGACGTAGCGCCCAATGTGGCCAAGCTCGCGCTGGCAAGGCTCGCCATCAAAATCAAGTCACCCGTCTTGGGCATGCTGCCCTTAGAGGACTCAGTCGTCGTGGCTGAGGCAGTCGCAACCTTGGTCTTACCCTGGTTCTGGTCGGCGCCATCATCAGCCAGGCCCTTGGACCCATTGTCGTCCGCGTGCTTGCCATCCTTATCAAGGCGGGAATCCTTCGATTCCGCACCGTCGACTTCCGTGCCCCTGTCGGAATCAGACTCCTTAGAACCCTCGTCCTTCGAATCGCCCTTAGCGTTCTCGGTCTTTTCCGTAGCGCCCTGGTCGGAGCCATCCTTCTCGGAAGACGAGCCGTTGTTGATGCCAACCATCAGCGAGGAGCCAAACATGGAGCCAAGCTGTTCGCACGCAGAGGGTTTGTCATTCGTCGACGAGTCGCTCGAGCCGGCAGTCGATCCACCGGCGGAAGAACCAGACCCTGCCGCAGCATCTGCGGAATTCGAAGGCGAGGCAGACCCCGCGCTGCCGGCCGAACCGACATCGCCATTTCCATCGCTTGCTCCGGCATCGTTCGAAGGAGCATCGACGGTATCCTCGTCAGCACCATTGGTATCGGCACTAGGCCCAGAGGGAGCAACGGGAGCGGCGGGCGCCTGGCTGGGCGCCGGAGTCACGGGCTCGGGCTCAGGCTCAGGTTGAGGCTCGACCGGCGGCGTCGCCGCGGCCTCGTCCTCGGTAATATAGACCAGGCAATCCTTAAGCTCGTTCTTGTAACGGTTCTTCCAGCCCTCATGATATTGCGGCTGGCTCGAGTACTTACGGGCAACGTTATTGACCACGCTGCTGGAAAGCGCCGTCACAAATTCACGGTCGGTCATATCGTTTGTAAGATTTGCCCAGCGGAAAAAGTCCTGGCAGCCATAGGTGCCACACATGTTGGTGATGCTCCACACCATACCCTTGACGCAATCGGCGCGGCCAGAGATATCAATACCAAGCGCGCTCTTGAGCCAGGCCTCGGTCACCGCGTAATAGGAGTTGTATGCATATGAATCTTGCAGCGCCGAAAACTCAGCCGGATCGGCGTTATAGGCGCCCTGGAAGGCCTCCTGTGCAATGCGGCCCAGCTCCGTCAGCTGACCGTTCGAATACATGGGGTTGCTTGCGTTGGAGATATCGCCCCCGCGGTCAATTGCAGACTTAAGCATGCCGTACTTGGCAGGATTGTAGTTATAGACCTGCTTCATAAACGGAACAAGCGACCAGCGTCGATCGAACTGGTAGTAACCGAGCGCGTTGTAACCATCGCCGTACGAAAAGCCCTGGTTATAGTTGCCGTGGCTCTCATACTTGGTAAAGTACTTCATCTCGCTGGTCACATTGACAAACGAGACACCTTGGACCGACCTCAGCACGCCCGAGAAAGACTGCTGGGTATAAAGGCCCTTATCGATATCGGTAGCATCCGAGGCAACGCCCGGCGTGGGCTCATCCGCAGCAGCGGGCGCGGGCGCGGCAACGGCGCCAAACGAAAGAGCCAACGTCAGGCCCGCGACAATCGCGGAATGCTTGGGCTGCATAAGATCCTCCTTGCATTGGTGTAGTTAAAGTGCAGTTTGCAAAGATAGATTTAAGTATCGCAGCAAGACCGATCTCGTACAACAACAACTCGACAAACGGTAACACCCTCCGCGAAATCTTGAGGAATTGCGCTCGAGTTACAGCTTGATATCGAAGTTAATCTCGGGCACGGCCGCCAAGTCGGCCAATGTCACGCCGTCGACGTACTTTTCAATCACGTCGTCCAGACCGCGCCAGAACTTCACAGTAGAGCACAGATCGCTGCGAGTGCAGTTGTTATCGATGCCATCGCATGCGACGGGCGCCGTGCTGCCCTCGACAGCACGCAATATATCGCCGGCTCGCACCTCGGCCGGGTCCACGGCCATCATGTAGCCGCCGCCCTTGCCGCGCACACTCTTGAGCAGGCCCGCCTTCATAAGCGGACGGACCAGCTGCTCCAAATACTTTTGCGAAATATGCTCACGGTCGGCAATCTCGCGCAGGGCGATTTTGCCCTCGGCGTCACCGAGCGCCGCGATATAAATCATCAAACGGAGGGCATAGCGGCCCTTAGAAGAAATGAGCATACCTACCCTCCCGGTGCGCTTGAGACAAAATCATCAGCAGAGTTTGCCCCAGATGCCAAGCGTATGGGACAGACGATCCCGACTATTATGTCCCACATCTGAAAAGTCGAGTGGATTAGTCGGGTTTTCCCTTGACTAACGCCGAACCCATAGTAACTTTATTCCGAGAAGATTCCTAGGGTTTAGTACACCTATGAGTACACCATAAACAGAGAGGGACAGCATGAGCGCAAATCCGCTGCTTTCCATCGAAGGTCTGACCGCCTCCGTGGACGAGAAGACCATCCTCCACAACGTCAACCTCAACGTCGCCGCCGGCGAGACCCATGTGCTGATGGGGCCCAACGGCGCCGGCAAGTCCACCCTCGGCCACCTGGTCATGGGCGATCCCGTCTACACCGTGCAGAACGGCCGCATCGTCTTTGACGGCCAGGACATCACCGAGCTCACCGCTGACAAGCGTTCGCGCGCCGGCCTGTTCCTGAGCTTCCAGGCTCCGGTCGAGATCCCGGGCGTGCCGCTGTCGAGCTTTTTGCGCGCCAGCATCGCCGGCCGCCCCGGCCTGGAGATGAAGGGCAAGGAATTCCGCCGTCGCGTCAAGGAACTCGCGGCCGAGCTCAACATGGATACCGCTTACCTCAACCGCGAGCTGGGCGTAGGCTTCTCGGGCGGCGAGAAAAAGAAGGTCGAGATGCTCCAGCTTCTGCTGCTGCAGCCCAAACTCGCCATCCTGGACGAGACCGACTCCGGCCTGGACGTCGACGCCCTGTCCACCGTCAGCCACGGCATGGACGCCTACCGCAAGAGCTGCAACGGTTCCATGCTCATCATCACGCACAACACGCGCATCCTGGAGCACCTGGATGTCGACCGCGTCCACGTTATGGTCAAGGGCCACATCGTGCGCGAGGACGACGCCTCGCTGATCCCCTGGATCGACAAGAACGGCTTTGAGGCCTTCGAGCGCGAGGCCGCCGAGCAGCGCGCCCAGGCCGAGGCCGTCGCTGCCGAGCAGCAGGCGTAAAGGGGCGACGCAATGACCAAGAACCGCACCGAGGTCGCGGACATCGACCGCAGCCTCTACGACTTCACCTATGGCGAGGAGGGATTCGAGCGCCTCGATGCCGGCATCACGCCCGACATCGTGCGCGAGATCAGCGCCAAAAAGGACGAGCCGCAGTGGATGCTCGACCTGCGCCTCAAGTCCCTCGAGATCTTCAACCGTTTTCCCGACCCGACGTGGGGCCCCTCCATCGAGGGCCTGGACATGGACAACATCGTCACCTACGTCAAGCCCAACACCGACCAAAAGCACGACTGGGAGTCGGTGCCCGACGACATCAAGAACACCTTTGAGCGCCTGGGCATCCCCGAGGCCGAGCGCAGCTACCTGGCGGGCGTCGGCGCGCAGTACGACTCCGAGCTCGTCTACCACAACATGCAGGACACGGCGTCCAAAATGGGCATCGTCTACTCCGGCATCGAGGAGGCCCTGCACGACCCGCGGTGGGAGCCGCTCATCCACGAGAAGTTTATGACGCTCATCCCGCCCACCGACCACAAGTTTGCGGCCCTGCATGGCGCCGTATGGTCGGGCGGCTCGTTTGTCTACGTGCCCAAGGGCACCAAGCTCGATTTTCCGCTGCAGAGCTACTTCCGCCTCAACGCCAAGGGCGCCGGCCAGTTTGAGCACACGCTCATCATCGTCGAGGACGACGCCGACCTGCACTTTATCGAGGGTTGCTCCGCGCCCAAGTACAACGTGGCAAACCTCCACGCCGGCGCTGTGGAGCTCTTTGTGGGCAAGCGCGCGCACCTGCGCTATTCGACCATCGAGAACTGGTCCAAGAACATGTACAACCTCAACACCAAGCGTGCGCGCGTGGACGAGGACGGCGACATCGAGTGGATCAGCGGCTCCTTCGGCAGCCATGTGGGCTACCTCTACCCCATGAGCGTGCTCAACGGCCGCCGCGCCCGCTCGAGCTTTACCGGCATCACCTTTGCCGGCGCCGGCCAGAACCTCGATACCGGCTGCAAAGTCGTACTCAACGCGCCCGAGACCTCGGCGACCGTCGAGACCAAGGGCATCTCCAAGAGCGGTGGCATCCAGACCTTCCGCAGCTCCATCGTGGCCACGCCTAAGGCCGAGGGCTCCAAGGCAACCGTGAGCTGCCAGTCGCTGATGCTCGACGACCAAAGCCGCTCCGATACCATCCCCGCCATGGACATCCGCGCCAAGAACGTCGACATCGGCCACGAGGCCACCATCGGCCGCATCGGCGACGACAAGGTGTTCTACCTGATGAGCCGCGGCATCTCGGAGGAAGAGGCCCGCACCATGATCGTCAACGGCTTTGCCAACCCGGTCTCCAAGGAGCTGCCGCTTGAGTACGCCGTCGAGATGAACAACCTGATCAAGCTCGAGATGGAAGGAGCGATCGGATAATGAAACAGACCACCAACACGCCGAACGCATTTACGTCATCCGAGCTTCTGCAGTGCGACGTATCGGGAGCGACGAGCCCGACGACGCGTACTAAAGGTACGCGAGGAGGGTCGGAGCCCCGAGACGGCGTGCTGCAGGAGATCGGGGGCGTCAACGCGATGCCGGCTGCCACATGGGGTTGGCTCAAGATGAACCAAACCAAGCTCGAGCTTTCGGACGAACTTGCCGCCGCTCCCGCCGAGGCCGTTGAGGTCGAGGGCCTGGACGAGCAGATCCATGGTGCGGCCGACGCCTTCGACGCCGCCATGGACGCCATGGCCGAGCGCTTCCCCGAGCGCCGCGCCTCAGCCCCCGGCGACGCCGCCGACCGCGCCCGCATCACACCCGAGACCGAGCTCGACGTGCCCGCCACTTCCGTCTGCCAGGCCGGTGCCATCAAGCTCGAGGAGGAGCTCTCCCCCGCCGAGGCCTTCGAGACCGGCATGGGCGAGGCCGCCTACACCTATCTGGCCGACCACGCCACCAAGCGCATCGTCATCGACGTGCCCGCATACGGCCGTGCCACGGTCACCGTGCGCGTGAGCGGCGTCGATGCCGCCGCTGCCATCGCCGCCATCGATGTCGTCGCCCGTCCGCAAGCAACGCTCGACCTGCAGATCGCCCTGGACTCCCCCGTTACCGGCGAGGGCGTCGTGGGCTCCGTGCTGCGCGTGTGTGCTCACGAGTACGCCACCGTAAACGTGACCTGCACGCAGACGCTCGACGACAGCTGGATCGCGCTCGACGACACCGGCCTGTTCCTGGACGAGGGCGCGCGCGTCAACGTGCAGCACACCGTACTGGGTGCCGGCGCCAGCGCCACCGGCCTTGCCGGCGACCTGCTGGGCGATACCGCCAAGGTGACCATCGATACCGATTACCTGGGTGCCCGCCAGCAGGTGCGCGACTTTAACTACGAGCTGCGCCACCGCGGTCGCAAGACCGAGTGCGAGATCGACACCAACGGCGTGCTGACCGGCACGTCCAAGAAGGTCTACCGCGGCACCATCGACCTCGTGCACGGCTGCAAGGGTGCCGTCGGCACCGAGCGCGAGACGGTGCTCTTGGCCAACAAGGGCGTCGACAACAAGACCGTTCCCGTCATCCTCTGCGACGAGGACGACGTCGCCGGCAACCATGGCGCCACCATCGGCCACGTCCGCGACGAGCAGCTGTTCTACCTCGCCTGCCGCGGCCTTGACCAAAATGCAGCCGAGGACCTGTTCATCCGCGCCAAGCTGGAGGACGCCGCACTTTCCGCCGCCGACGAGCGCATCCGCGCCGCCGTCGTCCGCTTGGGCAACAACCTGATCGATAACTTTGAGGAGGAGCTCGCATGATCGACACCGAGCACGTTAAATGCGATACCTGTACTGCCCCCGAGCCCATGGAATTCGACGCCAGCGACGAGGCCTCGCGCGGCTGGCCTACCGTCGACATCGAGACCAACCCCTACAAGGCGCAGTTCCCGCTGTTCCAGCAGCACCCCGAGATCGCCTTCCTCGATAGCGCCGCCACCGCGCAGCGCCCCGCCTGCGTGCTCGACGCCGAGCGTGACTTCTACCAGCGTATGAACGCCAACCCCCTGCGCGGCCTGTACTCGCTGTCCGTCGAGGCCACCGAGGCCATCGCGAAGGTGCGCCAGCAGATCGCCGACCTCATCGGCGCCTCCCAGGCTAATGAGATCGTCTTCACCCGCAACACGAGCGAGTCGCTCAACCTGGTCGCCAAGAGCTTTGCGCCCACGGTGCTGGAGCCCGGCGACGAGGTCGTCATCACCATCATGGAGCACCACTCCAACCTGATCCCGTGGCAGCAGGTCTGCCGCGAGACCGGCGCCAAGCTCGTCTACCTCTACCCCACCAAGACCGGTCAGCTCACGACCGAGGAAGTGCTTGCCAAGGTTGGCCCCAAGACCAAGATCTTGGCCGTGGGTCAGATCTCTAACGTGCTGGGCGTCGAGAACCCGGTCAAGAATCTCGGCAAGCTCGTGCACAAGTACGGCGGCTATCTGGTCGTCGACGGCGCGCAGTCGCTGCCGCACATGCCGGTCGATGTGGCCGATCTGGGAGCCGACTTCTTTGCCTTTAGCGCGCACAAGGCCATGGGCCCCATGGGCATCGGCGTGCTGTGGGGCAAGATGGATCTGCTCAACGCCATGCCGCCCATGCTTACCGGTGGCGAGATGATCGATTCGGTCACCGAGCAGGACGCCGTCTGGGCGCCCGTCCCCGAGAAGTTCGAGGCCGGCACGCAGGACGCCGCCGGCGTCTTCGCCACGGGCGCGGCGCTTGATTACCTGGTCAATACGGTGGGCTACGAAAACATCCAGGCACGAGAGCAGGCACTCGTCCACTACCTGATGGGCGAGCTCATGCAGCTCGACTTTGTCCAGATCATCGGCTCCATCTATTGGGACAACCACCACGGGGTCGTCAGCTTTAACGTCAAGGGCATCCACCCTCACGACGTCGCGAGCATCATGGACATGGACGGCGTCTGCATCCGTGCCGGTCACCACTGCGCGCAGCCGCTGCTCACCTGGCTGGGCGTCGAGAACCTTGCCTGCTGCCGCGTCAGCGTGGCCTTCTACAACGACAAGGCCGATATCGATAAGTTCATCGCCGGCCTGTATCACGTTTGGAGCACGTTCAATGGGTAATCTGTACACCTCCACCACGTTTATGGAGCACAACTCCCACCCCGACTACAAGTACGAGATGGATGCCCCCACGCACGAGCACGACGGCATCAACCCCAGCTGCGGCGATGAGCTCACCCTGCAACTGCGTGTCGAGAACGATGTAATCGAGGAGGCTTCCTTTACCGGGCACGGCTGCGCCATCAGCCAGGCCAGCGCCGACATCATGGCCGACCTCATCACGGGCGAAACGGTCGAGGAGGCTCGTCGTCTGGCAGGGCTTTTCCTCGCCATGATCCGTGGCGAGGAGCTCTCCGAGGAAGACTTGGAAGACCTAGACGAGGCCGCTCAGCTCCAGGACATCTCACACATGCCCGCCCGCGTCAAATGCGCCGAGCTCGCCTGGCGCACCCTCGACGGCATGCTCGAGGGTCAGGCTAACCAGTAACGGATGCCCCGAATCCAAGGTTTTTGATTGCCGAGCCGCCCGATACGGGCGGCTCGGCTTTTTCATAACGAGCGCACGCGCAGCCACGCTTCCGGCGCCCAATCTGTCATTTATCGCACGGCCAACCGCAAGCACAAGCGTTTTTCACAGTACCAAGGGCTTGCCACAGGGCCACGGGGCACGCCGGGCAAAGCGCCAGGCACCGTCCTACTAGGCTCCGGCTCGCCTCCTGCCTGCCGCAGACAGGTCCCATAGGGTGCGGCGTGCATTTTTGCGAGTATTCAGCACGCCAAGCTATGTGCATACAAATCACGAGCATAAATTAGCGCCTTCGGGCGCGTATATATTGCGTTTTAGAACAGGCATTACGGTCTACGGGGACGCAAACGCGTGCTTCGGGGCGTATTGGCAGACAAATAATTGTCTCGGGGCCCGCAAGTTGCAAGGTTATAGCAGTTCCGACAGCACTACGATGCTGAAAACTCCGCTTTTTGCACGGCGTGGACGGGGGTAGGCACGGGCAAAACCGGACTGAGCTATTGTTTTATGCAATACGGCAATCATTCTATGCATATTTAGAAGTGTAGCTAACGTCCAAGCATTTAGAATGATGGTCCCAGTGGGCAGACAGCCCTATCCCAGGCTGTCATCAGTCCGCACCGCCGTTCGAGCACGGGCGCGCACAATACGAGAAACGGTACTTTTGCTTATCCCCGTATACCGCTCAATCTGGCGCACCGTAAAACCAGCATCGTGCAAGCCAAGAATAACGATACTGCGCTGCGCCGGCGGCGCCGCTTTAACCCCCTGGAGCGCAACCCCGCATCCCTTCGCCAACTCGTCGGCAAAGACGCGCCGCTCCAACTCCATCTCTACTAAATCGCGCATCGCCGAATCGCCGCCGTCGGGCGTCGAAAGGGAATAGGCAATAAAGGCTTTGGCAGAACCAAAAAGCTCAAGCACGCAAGAAGGATCGGAAAATACCCTCGTAGCATCTGCCTCGTCACCGTCGTAAACGCGCAGATGCTCCGCAAAGCTGCTCCAGGGATAATGCTCAATTAGGTTGATGCCCGCATCCTGCGGATCGGCGTGAACGGAGCGAACAGCCTCCATCACCTGTCGGTCGGTATCGAGCGAGCGGCGCTCAAAACGTTCCCGGAACAGGCAGCCCGATCGCCCGGTACGCTTATTGAACCGACGAGCATACGTCAACAGCAGGCGTTGCATGGCTGCACTCATGTTGTCCTCATAATCCAAAAGTACCAGATCCACGTGGTCGCCCATGAGGCACCACGCCACAATCGTTACCTGGGCATCGCGGCAGCAGTCGCGCATCAGCTCCAAAAACTCCCACCGGTCCTCGTCGCTCTCAAAGATCAGCTGACTGCCCATACCGCGGGCACAGACATGGTAAAAACCGGTGATCGTTTTCCAAACACGCTGCATGACGCTCCCTTCGCCGGGACCTGCTTACCATCCAATACATCACGATTGAAACGTGCCATCAAAACATTCACGCAAAATGGCACCCGTCGACGGTAAAAGGCGGCAAACCGACGGCGAATGGCATCATAACCACAGGCTAGACACCGCAACAGGGGCAAGAACTAACCAATAACTTGACCAGAACTGACCCCCTAAAACGTATCGCATAACCGCAACCAAGCTTGTTAAATCGTTTCAATTGAAAGTTCCGCGCTTCTCGTTACGAAAACTGCGCCGTTCGCCGAATATTCCGTGCATTTCGCGGTATTATAGGGGCTGCATGTCATGTCCCTTTCGAAGGGTCGCCCGGCAATCACCAGCCACGACCTCCAGACGGGACGCCAACACGATAGAGAGGAGAGGCATGCAGTACTCACAGGAAGTGGAGAACATGTGCCCCGTTGCCAAGGGTGCATACCACGGCCCCGCACCCATCCCCGAGGAGGGCAAGTGGGTCCAGGCTAAGGAGATTTCCGACATCTCCGGTCTTACGCACGGTGTGGGTTGGTGCGCACCTCAGCAGGGCGCCTGCAAGCTCACGCTGAACGTCAAGGACGGCATCATCGAGGAGGCCCTCGTTGAGACCATCGGCTGCTCGGGCATGACCCACTCTGCTGCCATGGCTTCCGAGATCCTTCCCGGCAAGACCATCCTCGAGGCCCTCAACACCGACCTCGTCTGCGACGCCATCAACGTTGCTATGCGCGAGATCTTCCTGCAGATCGTTTACGGCCGCAGCCAGACCGCGTTCTCCGAGGGCGGCCTGCCCGTGGGCGCCTCCCTCGACGACCTCGGCAAGGGCCTTCGCTCTCAGGTCGGCACCATGTTCGGCACCAAGGCCAAGGGCGCTCGTTACCTCGAGCTCGCTCAGGGCTACGTCACCCGCATGGCTCTCAACGACAAGAACGAGATCATCGCGTTCGAGTTCCTGAACCTCGGCAAGTTCACCGACGCCGTCAAGGCCGGCAAGACCCCCGAGGAGGCCATCGCTGGCGCCATGGGCCACTATGGTCAGTGGGAGAACGCTGCCAAGTACATCGACCCGCGCACCGACGAGGAGACTCACTCCGTCGCCAGCGTGTTCCCGGTTCACGAGTAGAAAGGGAGGGAAATAACTATGACTGTTACGTTCGAAGGTTACGAGCGCCGCGCTGACAAGATCAACAAGTGCCTCGCCGACAACGGCATCGCCTCCCTCGAGGAAGCTCTGCAGATCTGCACCGACAAGGGCTTCAACCCGCGTGAGATCGTCAACAACACCCAGTCCATCGCCTTCCAGAACGCCGAGTGGGCCTACACCCTCGGCTGCGCTCTCGCTGTCAAGCGTGGCGCCAAGAACGCTTCTGAGGCTGCCGCCATCATCGGCGAGGGCATCCAGGCCTTCACCGTTCCCGGCTCCGTCGCCGAGGACCGCAAGGTCGGTCTGGGCCACGGCAACCTGGGCGCTATGCTGCTCTCCGACGACACTGAGTGCTTCGCCTTCCTGGCCGGCCACGAGTCCTTCGCTGCCGCTGAGGGCGCTATCGGCCTGGCTCTGAACGCCAACAAGGCTCGCAAGAAGCCGCTGCGCGTTATCCTCAACGGTCTGGGCAAGGACGCCGCCCAGATCATCGCCCGCATCAACGGCTTCACCTACGTGAAGACCCAGTTCGACTACTACACGGGCGAGCTCAAGGTCGTCGAGACCATCCCCTACTCCGATGGTCCCCGTGCTGCCGTTAACTGCTACGGCTCCGACGACGTCCGTGAAGGCGTTGCCATCATGTGGCACGAGAACGTCGACATCTCGATCACCGGTAACTCCACCAACCCCACGCGCTTCCAGCACCCCGTCGCTGGCACCTACAAGAAGGAGCGCATCGAGGCTGGCAAGAAGTACTTCTCCGTCGCCTCTGGTGGCGGCACTGGCCGTACCCTGCACCCGGACAACATGGGCGCCGGCCCTGCCTCCTACGGCATGACCGACACCATGGGCCGTATGCACTCCGACGCCCAGTTCGCCGGTTCTTCCTCCGTGCCTGCGCACGTCGACATGATGGGTCTCATCGGCATGGGCAACAACCCCATGGTCGGTGCCACCGTCGCCTGCGCTGTCGCCGTCGAGGAGGCCCTCAAGGCCTAATCGCGCCCGCGCGATGCTCATATAGTTGAGCTTCGGAGCCGCTATCCACCCGGGTAGCGGCTCTTTTTTATTCCAAAACAGCCAATCGCTTTGGATTGCTCCACGAAAACGGCCCATCTACTACGTTTAACCCGCGCAGCTCGACCATAGCCGGGTTTTTTGAAAATCAATAAGCCGTCTACCTGCGGTTTTAATTTTGTAATTCTCGGTATGGTTGGGGGTGACCGCTCAAACGTAGTAGATAGGCCCATTTCGTGGCGAGCGGATCGACCCGAGGCGCAGGACAGCTCGTAAAGCCCCGTCTCAAATTGACTACTCCAAAATAGATGTCCGATATATCAGTTGAAGCGAAATACGAGATGCCCGGAGACGAAGCCAGCGAATGCGTATGACGTCCACCTGCCATATTCGCCCTTTACCGAATAGCGCGGCCTTTGCATCGCATTAGTCGATCACCCGTGCGACAATGCGCCGGACGAGAAAGGAATCCGATGGAATCGACTGATGTACTGGTAATAGGATCTGGTATTGCGGGCCTTTGTGCCGCCATAGAAGCGGCACGCGCGGGCGCGACCGTTGCCGTCGCAAGCGCCGGCAAAACCATGAGCGGATCGAGCTTCTTCCCGGGCACCTGGGGCCTTGGCCTTATTGGCCCCATCGACGAAGACGACGAACAGGACCTCATCGACACCGTCCAGACCGTAGGCGGCGGCGTCGCCGACCCTACGCTCGTCCAGACGTTCGTCCACGGCATTCCCCAGGCCATCCAATGGCTCGAGCAGGATCTAGGTGTTGAGCTCCAGCGTCCGCAAAGCGCCGAGAGCGCCCAGCAAAAGCAATTTATCCCCTGCTTTGACCATAAGACACGCAATTGGCGCGGCCTCACCCGCAAGCCCCTTGAGGACGCGTGTACGGCCCAGATCAAGTCTCTCGGCATTCGCCTACTCCCCCGCCACGAGCTAATCGACCTTGTTGAGGACACGACCGGAAAGATTATCGGCACCGTACTCTACGACCGCACAAACAAGCATCTCGTACCTATGGCAGCCAAGGCCACCATCATCGCTGCGGGCGGCACGGGTGGCCTGTTCGAGCGAAGCCTCACTTCCGCTGACGTGCTCAGCTCCTCGCAGGCCATCGCGCTGGCACACGGCGCAACGCTCACTAATATAGAGTTCATGCAGATGATGCCGGGCTTCATCGAGCCCAAGCGCAACCTTGTCTTTAACGAGAAGACCTGGCGCTACGTACATGTAGACCAGCCGGTCGATATTGCCGACGAAAAGCTAGACGATCTACTTGAGCAACGCTCCGGATATGGTCCTTTCACCTCGCGCTTGGCCTCCCGCGCCATCGATCTTGCCATCGATCAAGCGGATACCGAAGGTCTGGCGCTCCACTACGACTTCCCCCGCGAGGACGTCCCCGAGTTTGTGCAGACCTTTGCCACCTGGCTACAAGACGAGCACGGCATCGCGCCGACCGACGAGATGCGTGTGGCGATGTATGCCCACGCCGCCAATGGCGGCATCAAAATCGACAAGACCGCGTACACGGGCGTTGAGGGCCTCTATGCCTGCGGCGAGGCGACAGGCGGCATGCACGGGGCCGATCGCATTGGTGGCCTGTCAAGCGCCAACGGCATCGTGTTTGGGCGCATCGCGGGCGCCTCGGCAGCCCAAGCAGCACAGAATGCACCTGAGGTGGCCCCAAAGGCGGATGTCGCCCTCCCCCAGCATGGCATTGCCACAACAGACGCCGAGCGCCTGACCCGCGGCCTTAAGCACACGATGAGTACCTATTGCATGATCAACCGCACCGAAGGGGGCTTATCCAAGGCACTACACGAGCTTGAGGGCTTGAAGACGGAGGCAACGACCTTGAGCACACAGAAAGCTCAGGACAGCGAAATCGCAGCCCTCGCCCGCCTGCAATCGCAGATTCAACTAGCACAGGAAATGGTCAAAGCCATGCGCAAACGGGCCGAAAGCCTCGGATCGCACTATCGAGCGGACTAATTCGATTCCCACCTTGAGCTTGATCACAATTACTCAACATGTATCGAGCCCCGTAAGCATGATTCCCCTAAGGAGAACACGCTTACGGGGCTTTAGCCGTGTTTTCCCTAAGGGAATCACAATGGAGATTTCTCAGCTCCGCGCCCTTTCGGGTTCGACCCCATGCGAGGTCAACAAAAAAGACGGCCAACTTTCGCTGACCGTCTTAACATGCTTTGGTGGGCCGTCAGGGGGTCAGCCTGCTGCGCAGGCGGCCGCTGCGGCGCTTCGCGCCTTGCGCGCTGCGCTGGTAAATGCTCACGCATTTCCTCAGCTCCGCGCCCTTTCGGGTTCGACCCATGTATGGTTAACAAAAAAGCGACCAGCCTAAGCCAGTCGCTTTAACATGCTTTGGTGGGCCGTCAGGGGGTCGAACCCTGGACCTTGGGATTAAGAGTCCCCTGCTCTACCAACTGAGCTAACGACCCAAAGCTAAAGTCCGTAGTAGCGGACTTTAGTGGAGATATCGTGTGGTGGGCCGTCAGGGGGTCGAACCCTGGACCTTGGGATTAAGAGTCCCCTGCTCTACCAACTGAGCTAACGACCCGATATCAACACGAAGCAAGAACTGGGGTGGGTAAAGGGACTCGAACCCTCGACCTACGGGACCACAACCCGTCGCTCTAGCCAACTGAGCTACACCCACCGTGTCCTGTGCGCTTCGCGCTCGACTATTATTGCAAGGAACGCCACGCGACGCAAGCCCCAATTTTCAAGAATTTTGAAAAGAGTTTTTCGGATCCATTTCGAGCAAATCCCACCGGTTCCATAGGAGTAAACTTGCCCCACCCCGATGTTCGAAAGGACAAGCATGAAAGAACTCTCCAATCGCACGGCAACGTTTACCGATTCGGTCATCCGCCGCATGACGCGCATCTCCGATATGTACGGCGCCGTCAACCTCTCGCAGGGCTTCCCCGACTTTGATCCCCCAGCGCAGCTGCTCAAGAGCCTGAACACCATCGCCACCGATCCCAAACCGCTCTACCACCAGTACTCCATCACCTGGGGCTCCCAGGCCATGCGCGAGGCGCTTGCCGCCAAACAGGAGCACTTTATGGGCATACCGATCGACCCCAACCAGAACATCGTGGTCACTTGCGGCTCCACCGAGGCCATGATGGCTGCCATGATGACGGCCACCAACCCCGGCGACAAGGTCGTCATCTTCTCGCCGTTCTACGAGAACTACGGCGCCGACACAATCCTTTCGGGTGCCGAGCCCATCTACGTGCCGCTCAACCCGCCCACATTCGACTTTGACCGCGAGACACTCGAGGCGGCCTTCCGCGACAACGACCCCAAGGCCATCGTCCTGTGCAACCCTTCCAATCCCTGCGGCAAGGTCTTTACGCGCGATGAGCTCACCTTTATCGCCGATCTCTGCAAAAAGTACGACGCCTACTGCATCACCGACGAGGTGTACGAGCACATCGTCTACGCGCCCCACGAGCACGTCTATATGGCCACGCTGCCCGGCATGTTCGACCGCACCATCAGCTGCAGTTCGCTATCCAAGACGTACTCCATCACCGGCTGGCGTCTGGGTTACACCATCGCCCCGGCCCAGATTAGCGAGCGCATCAAGAAGGTCCACGACTTCCTCACCGTGGGTGCCGCCGCTCCCCTGCAGGAAGCCGTCGTCACCGCCCTCAACTTCGACGACAGCTATTACCAGGAGGTCCTCGATCTCTACACAGCCAAGCGCGATCTTTTCTGTCAGGGGCTCGATAGCATCGGTCTTGAGCATAACGTGCCGCAGGGCGCCTACTACGTCATGATGGACATCTCTGAGTTTGGCTATGACAGCGACCTCGACTTCTGCGAGGACCTCGCGTCTAAGGTGGGCGTGGGCGCCGTGCCCGGATCGAGCTTCTTCCGGGAGCCCGTCAACCATCTGATTCGCCTCCACTTTGCCAAGCGAGACGAGACGCTTAACGCGGCACTGGAGAACCTCAAGTCGCTACGCGATAAAATCAAGCCGCGCGGGTAAGGACGGCCCGGCAACTAAAGCACCCAAAGAAGCCCCGCACCGCACGCGCGTTGCGGGGCTTCTTTTTATAGCGCTTTCTTAATTTGTTTAAAGCGCTATACTTTAGTCACGGAGCAACTCGTCCCAGGGGGAGGAATACTATGGCAGAGCAGCAGCTTATCGGAGCGCTCGAGGCCGGCGGCACCAAGATGGTCTGTGCCACGGGCTATGCAGACGGTACGGTTCTGGAGCGTGAGCAGATCGCAACCACGACCCCGCAGGAGACCGTTGAGGCCGTCAACGCATGGTTTGCAAACAAGGGCATCGCCGCGCTGGGCATCGGCGCCTTTGGCCCCACCGCAGTCAACCCTGCCTCGCCCCAATACGGCAAGATCTTGGAGACGCCCAAGACGGCATGGCGCTACTTTGACCTGCTGGGCACCATCCAAAACGAGCTCAATATTCCCTGTGGCTACGACACCGACGTCAACGTCGCCTGCCTGGGCGAGGTCACCTTTGGTTGCGCCCAGGGCCTCACCGACGTGATGTATCTGACCATCGGCACCGGTGTGGGCGCCGGCGTGCTCTCGGGCGACCAGCTCGTTCATGGCATGATGCATCCCGAGGCAGGGCACATCCTGGTCACACGCGATCCGCGCGACACCATCGGCGAGCACAGCGGCTGTCCTTTCCACGACAACTGCCTCGAGGGCCTCATCGCAGGCCCCGGCATTAAAAAGCGCTGGGATGGCAAAAGCGCCGGAGACATGGCCGATGACCCGGAGGCCATGGACCTGCTCGCAGGCTACCTGGCACAGGCGCTCATGACCTACACGCTGTGCTATGCGCCGCAAAAGATCATCATCAGCGGCGGCGTGGCCGACCACACCCCCATCGTGCCGCTCGCCCGCAAAAAGTGCGCCGAGATGCTCAACGGCTATATCGTCACGCCCGAGGTCAACGACATCGATACCTACATTGTCAACAACAGCCTCGAGGGTAAGCAGGGCATCATGGGCTGTCTGGCCCTTGGCGCACAGGCGCTCCAGTAAAGGGTGCACCAACGACACACGGTATTGCCGGGCTCGTATAACGCGCAGACAACGCTATCGCGCCCTGCAGGGCCCCCAAACGCACGGCCTATAGGACAAAATGTGTGTCCCGATAGAACATCCGTTTCCATCCATTAATCCAGCCAGAACGGGTACGGGTCCCTGTGGTGGAGGTCCTCCCACACGGCCCTGTCG
>NZ_JBQKDN010000012.1:0-62859 GCF_052121815.1 Collinsella sp. LCP19S3_B6 | reverse complement strand
CCGATACAATACGGAGAGGCGCAGCGATGCGCTCGGCGGCCGCACGCCGGCCGAGTTCCGCGCCGCGCTGGGAAGGGCCGCGTAACGGTCCAAGAAATCGTCCGCAGTCCCCATCGATAACGGGATACGCTTTCCGTTTCGGCGTCCGCGGGAAACTGCGTCCCGGAATCCCCGCTCAGACCGGGATACGGTTTCCCGATGGGGCGGGTTTCGGAAAGCGTGTCCCGCTCTGGGGGCTCATTCCGGGATGGACTTTCCGCATGGGGGCTCATCTGGAAACTGCGTCCCGTTCTGTTGACTGATTCCGGGACACAGTTTCCGCTAGGACGGCGTTGCGGAAGCTGCATCCCATTCTGAGGCTGCAATCTGGGATACACTTTCCGGAACGGCGTTCATGGGGAAATTGCGTCCCATTCATGCACCGTAGCCCGCCTTCCTCGGCAGACTCTGCAAACAAAAAACCGGTTGGAACGTGAATTCCAACCGGCTGCGAAGCGAGATTATGTTGGGCCGTCTACGACCGTGCGCCTTCGAGGAAAAAGCGACGGCTAAAGTAGTTGTACCAGGTGACCAGGAACGTGGCGATGGCCTTCATGGCCTGGTAGCCGATGCTCAAAAACGTGACGCCCACAAACATGTACAGGTCGTTGAGGCCCAGACCGATCACCGAAAGGATGGTAAAGATCGTGAACTCGCGCTTACGGCTCATGCCCTCGCGATGGTCGAACACGTACTTCATGCTGAGCCAGTAGTTAACCACGACGGACGTGGTAAACGAGACCGTCGTGCTCATCAAAAAGTCGAGGTGGAACAGCTCGACGAGCGCAATAAGCATGCCCCAGTCGACGCCAAAGGAGATAAGGCCCACGACAGCGAACTTGAGGAACTGCTTGGTATGAGGTTGTGCCAGCGCGTTACGCACGTAATCACATCCAATGCGTTGATGAATCGAGCAACGAGATACTTTAGAGCTTTTGCATGGCAAACGTAAGGTCTTTGGCAAGAACTATACGAACTCGCCAAATATTCAAGAGGTAATCCGCAAACGCTGCAAATCTTCCCGTAAACGAGCAAGGCCCAGGCAACGCTACGCTTGACGCGCGTCATCCGCAGGTCCCCGTAGTGCAACGAGGAGGCCGAGCTATTTGGTCTGCTCGCCCTCTAGGAAGATCTTTCGCGTTACAAAGTTGTAGACCATGACGAGTGCGGTAGCGCAAATCTTGGCGATATTGGCCTCGAGGCCCAGGCCGGCGTTGAGGGCAAGCACGATGCCGTCGTTGAGCGCCAGGCCAATAACGGATAGCACGACAAAGATGATGAACTCGCGGCGGCGGCTCATGCCCTCCTTGTGTGCAAACACGTACTTCATGCTCGCGACGTAGTTAAAGATGAGCGAGACGATAAAACCGCTGGTGTTGGCGATCAAGATGTTGAGGCCCAGGCCGTAGTGGAGCAGATTCATGATGCCAAAGTCGATGACGGTGGCAACGACGCCGACGACGCCAAACTTTATGATCTGCGCAAGGAGCTTTTGCATGGTACCTGCCTTAGGGTGGCGCCGGGGCGCCGCGGGGATGACAAACCCAGCAAGTTTAACCAATCCCCGCAGGCGGGGCTAGGCGCGCTCCTCGATAGCACCGTTTCTATATGCATCGAGGAGCTGGCGCAGGTCTTGGATCTGACTGCGAATCTTGACGCCGGTATCGGTGTCGCTCACCATGCGGCGCCGGTCGGCCTCGTCAAAGCGGTTGGTCTCGCTTTCGATATCGATGTTGCGGGTGAGCGCCTCGGCAACGCTGGTAAAGGCCTGGTGCGACTTGAGGCGGCATCCGCGCGAGCTCGAGATGAGCGTGTAACCGGCGATGCCCGTTTTGGGGTGGTAGGCGCGACAGAAACCGCCGTCGATAACCAGCAACTTTCCGTTGGCGCGGATGGGCTGCTCGCCCTTGGTGGTCTTGACGGGCGTATGGCCGTTGATGATATGGCCCGTCGGCGAGCAAGCCATGGGGGCGACGCCAAACTCGCGCATGATGTCGTCGCAAACGGACGAGGACGTGGTGAGCGTGTAGTACGGGTCCATCGGCTCGACCCACGTGCTCTTGTCGGCAATGTAGGCGCGCTCGAAGGTGCGCACCACGCGTCCGCTGGCGGGTGAGTTAAAGCCGATCCACAGGTACCACATCCAGTCGAGGGCATCGCGGTCGCCGACGCGCCAGGCGCGACGGGCGATATAGTCGCAAAAATCAAAATAATCGCGGCCGGCGTGCCAGGTACCCAGGCAGTTCATGCTGCTAAAGGTGCCGTCTTCGTTGAGCGGTACGCAGCCGTGGAACAGCAGATTGCCGTTGGCGACCTTATACATGGAGCCGTGGGTATAGAGGAAATCGATGTGGCGATGCAGATGATCGGCGGTGACAAACTCGGACACGAGCTTGTCGATGATGTGCTGCTCCTCGGGCGTGAGCGTGTAGGGGTCTGCCGGATCGACGGTGGGGAAGTCGTTGGTCGTGAGCGGCCACACGCTGCCGTCGGCGAGGGTGACCGTGCCGGTGTCGTGATCGACCTTGTCGAGCAGAAGACGGTCGGCCATGTCGAACTCGGGGTGGCGCTGGATAATCTGGCCCTCGAGCTTAAAGAGCAGAACGTTGATGGCTTTGATGAGCGGGCTGATGGGCTCGCCGGCGGTATAGGTAGCGTTGGCAAAGGCGACAAGCTCGCGCAGCGAGATGCCGTAGTCGTTCTCGAGAATCTCGTAGTTGTCGTAGCGCAGGTTGTTGCGTAGCACCGTGGCGATGCAGGCGGGCTCGCCGGCAGCGGCACCCATCCACAACAGATCGTGGTTGCCCCACTGAATATCGAGCGAATGATAGGTGAGCAGGCGGTCCATAATCTTGGCCGCGCCGCCGCCGCGGTCGAAGATGTCGCCCACCAAGTGCAGGTGGTCCACGGCGAGGCGCTTGATGAGCGAGGCGAGCGACTCGATAAAGTCGTCGGCGCTGGCGGTCTCCAAGATGGATTCGATAATGCGCTCGTGATAACGCACGCGGTAGTTGTTCTCGTCCGGATGCGTGTGCAGCAGCTCGTCGATGATGTAGGCGTAATCGCGCGGGATGGCCTTACGTACCTTGGAGCGGGTGTAGCGGCTCGAAAGCGAGCGGGCAACCACAATGAGCTGGTTGAGCATGGTCTTGTACCAGGTGGGCGAGTCCTCGTGCCGGCTGCGGACCAGATCGATCTTCTCGCGCGGGTAGTAGATGAGCGTGCACAGCTCGCCCTTTTCGTTAAAGGAGAGCGTGTCGCCAAAGATTTCGTCGACATGCTCGCGCACGACGCCCGAGCAGTTGTTGAGGATGTGCATAAAGGCTTCGTACTCGCCATGCACATCGCTCATAAAATGCTCGGTGCCCTTGGGCAGGTTGAGGATGGCCGAGAGGTTGATGATCTCGGTGAATGCGGATTGCTCGGTGGGGAACTGTCTCGACAGCAGGCGCAGATACTTGAAGTCTTGCGGATTGCGATCGAATGCGACCATGAAACACCTTCCGATGTGGTTGGTAAAACTGATAAACAGCGTCAAACGTTTATCAGTATGCGCCGCTTTTGTTTCAATTGGGGTTAGGAGATTGAATTGTTGGCCGAACGGTTTGCTAAATCGATTTAGTCGAGGTAGATATGGCGGTTGAGTGGAGACGTAGGGTCGTTTTTGCAGGCGCATACCTCCGAGATCGCTAGAGATGATGACGGTAAAGATGTTCACTACCTTTGGTTCAATTTGGTAAATAACGGACATTTGTACCGTATTCACGCATGCTGTGCGATAATTTGCGCAACAATGAGTAAGGAGCCTCATATGAGTGATTTTGTCCTGACCTGTGAATCCGCCGCCGATCGAACCCGTGAGTTCTTTGCGTCGCGCAATATTCCTGTCGTGTGTTTTCATTACGAGATCGACGATGTTGTCTATACGGACGATCTGTATCAGTCGATTACGCCGGACGAGTTTTTTGCTCAGATTGCCGCGGGCGCCATGCCCAAGACGTCTCAGGTGAGCGTGGGTGAGTACGAGGAGTTTTGGGAGCCGTTTGTTGCCGAGGGTAAAGACGTGCTGCACCTGACGTTGTCGTCGGGTATTTCGGGCACGTATGGATCGGCCTGCGTTGCGGCGCAGATGCTCGCGGATCGCTATCCCCAGGGCGGCAAGGTGCGCGTCATCGATTCGCTGGCGGCGTCTTCGGGCCTTGGCCTGCTGGCGGAATGTGCCGCCGACGTTCGCGATGGCGGCGCTTCGCTCGACGAGACGGCCGCTTGGATTGAGGAGCATAAACTCAACCTTCACCACTGGTTCTTCTCGACCGATCTGTCGAGCTACCTGCGCGGCGGTCGCATTTCGGCCGCGAGCGCGATTATCGGCACGGCACTCAAGATTTGCCCGCTTATGACGGTCGATTGCGAAGGTGAGCTGGCGCCGCGTGAGAAGATTCGCACCAAGAAGCGCGCGATTTCCGAGATGGCTAAGACCATGATGGCACACGTGCAGGGCGGTGCGGATTATTCGGGTAAGTGCATCATGTCGCACTCGGCGTGTCGCGAGGATGCCGAGGCAGTTGCGGCGCTGATCGAGGAACAGGTTCCGCAGCTTAAAGGCAAGATTGAGATTAATGACATCGGTGCTCTGATTGGCTCGCATACCGGACCTGGTACGGTGGCGCTCTTCTTTATGGGCGACAAGCGCGTGGACTAACGTTTGTGGGCTGGCTGACGGTTTTAACGGCTACGCCTGTCCTCCTGACATTTGATAACAGAAAAAGGCCCGTCCCGTTGTTTGCGGGGCGGGCCTTGCTGTTGCGGCTAGCGTTTCTTTCCACGGAAGAAGAAACCGTGTAGCGAGGGCTTGAGTCCGCGGTTGGCGCGACGCTCCTCGATATGATTGTGTATCGAGGCGACGCGCTCGATGACCTCGTCGGGAATCGGCACGTCGGGATTCATGTTCTCGACCTGGCTGACTTCGGCGGCGGCGACCTGGTCGATAATGGGCACATCGTCGCGCGAGATGACAGGCGTGGCGTCTTCCTTCATCTTGCGGTAGCGCTCCATCATGTCGGTTTGCAGCTGCTGGGCCGAAGGCGGCGTCCAGATGATAGCGTTGGCGCCGGCGGCGATGGTTTCACGGATGCTCTCGGGCGTCTTGCCACCCGGTGCGATGAGCGGCAGGCTGGGATAGTGCTCTCGCAGCTCGCGTAGGACCTGGGGTGTGTTTTTGCCGGCGGCGATGTTGAGGATCTTGGCCCCGGCGCGCACCTTGGCGTGGGCATCGTCATCGCAGCGAACGACCGTGGCGATGACGGGGATGTCGGCGATGTTGGTGATGTGCTCGACCATCTCGGCGGTAGCGGGGGAGTTGACCACGCAGCCCGCCGCGCCTTGCATCTCGGAGACGGCCGCCATCTGCACGGAGCGCTTACCGGTGGTGGTACCGCCGCCAACGCCCACAAAGACCGGGCACTCGGCAACAGTCAGCAGCGCCTGCGTAATGGCGGGCTGCGGCGTGAAGGGGTAGACGGCAAACACGGCGTCGGCATTGGAGTTGCGGATGACCGCCACGTCGGTGGTGTAGATGAGCGATTTGATGCGGCGTCCAAAGAGCGTAAAGCCGCTGGCCTCCTCGATCTCATCGGGCATGCGGAGGGCCGCCTTGCGCAGGCGCCCGTCGATGGGCAGCGGCTCCATGGGCAAAAGGCCGCTGGGGGTTACAGCCACCTGGGGCTCGGTAAATTCGTCCGCAAGCTCAACCTCTGAGAAATCGACCGAGGCGACGATGTCCTCGTGAACCTCGGCGGGAACATCGATGGGGGCTTGGCCGTTCGTCGCGGCGGGCGTGTCGAAGGAGCTGGTGGCGACAAAAGCGTCAACACGCTCGTTCAAATCGTTGAGAGAATCCATTGCGGTCCGTTTCTATAATGTGCGGTCGGCAGCGTGCGACCGGCGCTACGTTGCTAAAACGTTTGACGAGTTGATTTTTCCCCGCCGCGCCATCCGTTAGACTGAAGGGCCGCGAACGTGAAGGAGCTGTGGTGGCAGGTTTTGAGGTGCTATCTTGGATGTCCCGTTTATAAGAGAGGTGGCGCGGTATGGAAATCACGACGATATTGAGCTCGATTGGCCTATGCGTGGGCGCAATCGTAGCCGCCGCGGTCATCTACTTTGTGGTTACGGCCATTAAGGGCAAAAAGGCCGAGCGCAAGGAACGCGAGGCACTTAAGCAGCACCGTGACCAGCAGGACAGGCGCGCACGGAGATAGCTTGTTGAGTTGGTCCGTGCGCTAGCTGCGTTTTCGGATCAGAGCGATGTAGAAGCCCTCAAAGTCGCGGCTAGGCGGGATGGTCAGCGTGCCGGGCATGCCGTTGGCGACGGTCGAGACGTGGCCGGTGGCGATGGCCTCGGTGAGGGCGTTGAACTCGACGCGTGGCTCTTCGCCAGCTTCCTGGGCGCGACGCGTTTCACTTTCGCTCGGCGTGCCGTCGAGGGGAATGAGCTCGCAGTCCATGTGTTTGTCGAGGGCCTCTTGCAGGGCGTCCTCGTTTTCCTGCGGCAAGATCGAACAAGTGGAATAGACGAGCGTGCCGCCCGGCTTGAGGGCGCCCATGGCGCGGTCCAGAAGCGCGCGCTGCGAGCGGGCGCACTTGCAGAGCAGCTGCTCGGTCAGGCCGCGCAGGCTTTTCTCGTTGCCGCTGATGACGGTGCCCGTGCCGGTACAGGGGGCGTCGAGCAGGATGCGGTCAAAGCGGAAGAACTCGTCAAGCTCGCGTGCGTCGATGCGCATGACGGGCACGTTTTTGGCGCCCTGGCGGCCCAAGTTGGCCTCGAGCTTTTCGGCGCGGGGAATGCTCATCTCGCAGGCGGTGAGGTGCGCCTGTCCCTGGGTGAGGGCGGCGATCTGCGTCGTCTTGCCGCCGGGGGCCGCGCACATGTCCAGGATATCCTCGCCGGCCTGAGCGCCCAGCACCAAAGGAGGCATCATGGACGACAGGCTCTGCAGATAGATTTTGCCGTTGCGGTAGATGTCGAGATCCCACAGATCGGATACCTGGGCCTCGGGCAGGATGAAAGCGTCCGGGTACCAGGCAACGGTTTGGTGGGCGATGCCGGCTGCGTCGAGCGCGGCGGCGATGTCCTCGGCGGTTGCCTTGAGCGTGTTGGCACGCAGCGTGACCGGGCGCGTGGCTGCGGCGCCAAAGCCCTCGATCATGAGCTCGGCATCGGCAGGCGCATAGGCGCCGGCGACCGTGTCGACCATAAAGCGCGGCAGGTCGGCGGCGGAGTGTTGGGCGGCAAGCTGGTCGGAAAGCTCGGTGGCGGCAAACTGCCTAAGCTTGAGCTCGGGCTTAACCTGCTTTTTCTGCTTACGACGACGCGGCTTGGACATCCGTCTTTCCTTCCCATTCCATTAAAAGTAGTCAATTTGGGACGGGGCTATTTTAGCTGCCCGTCCGTTTCGGCAGGCGTTGCAGTTAAATTTGGGACGGGGTAGCTAAAATAGCCCCGTCCCAAATTGACTACTCTGCCTTGGCGTTTGTCTAGTACTGGCTCTCGTGCTTGCTAAAGAAGTCGAAGCGCGGGGGCAGCGGCTTTACGCGGTGCTCGCCGGGCTTCTCGCCCAGGCTCTCCACAAACTCATCCGTGGAGGCAAAGATGTTATCCCAGCTAAAGAAGGCGACCGGATCGATGTCGAAGTACTCGCAGATGAGCTCGCAGCCGGCCGGGACGATGCCGTGCATCAGGACGGTCGCCACGCGCAGCTCGGTAAAGGCGTCGACCAGTGCCTGCGTCATTGCGGCGTTTGCCTCGCTACCCTCGAGCTTGTTGGCAGCTTTGGAGGCGTCGCTCCAGCGCTTGTTGGCGGCACGCAGGTAGTCGTCACACACGGCGAGCGCGCGGTGCGTCTCGAACTTGTACATGGCCTGCTCAAAGGCGAGAGCTGCCTGCTCGGCGGCTTCGACCACGGTGGCGGAGGCGGCACCGGCGGGGATGCATCCGTTGCGGTAGGGGCTCTCGTCGCCCTCCTTGACGGCGACGCCGTAGAAGCAGCTGCGGGCCAGGCGGTTGAACACGCCGGTCAAAAGCGCGCTCTCCTTAAGGGCCGGGTCGATAACGCGCTTGTCGTCGCAGGCGCGTACCTCGTTGCCGTCCTTGTCCTTGCCGGTCACACGCGTGTCGTATGCCTTGGGGCTAAAGCTCACCGGCTTCTCGGACAGGCCGAGCGACAGCCAATGCGCGCGCATCTGCTCGCAGGTGTAGTGGTTGAGCAGGTCGTCTGCCGGCGGGGGAGGCGTCTGCGAGGACGAGCTTGCTTTTTTTCCCATGTAGAGCAGGTGATAGCAGGCGCTGACGGTGCTCTGCGTGAGGTTCCAACCCAGGGCCTCCCACATGGCGGTCTGCGCGATGCAGTAGAAGTAGATGTTGTCCTGACCGATAAACTGGTAGATCTGTGCGTCGTCCGAGCACCACCAGTCGCGCCAGTCGAGCGAGCTGTGCTGGTAGGTGGGCGCGGGGACCTGCGTGGAATCGGCGGCGGGCTCGCCCATGAGGGCGGCATCCTGGGCGGCGACGCCCTCGGTCACGCCGGCGGCGCGGGCATCGCGGGCGAGCACGGTGCGGGTGTAGCTGATGGGCGCCCACAGGCTCTCGGGCCAGCACCAGCAGGTGACGTCGGAGACGCCATCGACCTCGGGCACCGGAACGCCCCAGTCGATGTTGCCGGTGATGCGGAAGGGCACGAGCGCCTTGCCGCTACGGAAGCGCACGCCGCCGTTGGCGAGCACCGCGTGGGCGTCGTCGCGCTCCTTCCAGCTGGGGAAGGTGACGGTAAAACTGCTCTTGTTGCCCTCGGGCTCCAGCACGGTGTGCTCGGGGAGCTGGTCCTCGACGGCGTCGAAGGCCTCGCGGAACTTGTTCTGGATGTAGAGCTGTGCCGGCAGCAGCCACTCTTCCATGGTCTTGGAGACCACGGAGCGAACCTGCGGGTTCTGGGCGAGCTTGGCGGTGTAGGTCTTCATAAAGTCGAGGTAGGCGGGCAGGTCGAAGTAGAGGTTGTCGACCGGGCGCAGCTCGGGCACCTCGCCGGTGAGCTGGCTCTTGGGCGCGATGAGCTCCTCGGGCTCAAACTGGTGGCCCAGGTCGCACTCGTCGGCATAAGCCTTCTCGGACTTGCAGCCTTGGATGGGGCAGCGGCCGATGACCTGGCGACCGTTGAGGAACGTGCCGGCCTTGGCGTCGTAGAACTGCAGGGTAGAGCGCTTGGAGATGGTGCCCTGCTCGTGCAGGCGCTCGATAATCTCGGCGGTCACCTTGTTGTGAATCTGGGCCGCCGGCTCAAGGCCCGAGCCGCCGTAGATGTCGCAGCTGATGTTGTAGTTGTTGAGGGTCGCGGCCTGACGGGAGTGATTGGACTCGACATACTCGCTAATGGACTTATCGTAGCCCTCGTTCTCCTTGAGCTTGCGGTAGCTCTCCATGATGGGCGAGCCGTAGCAGTCGGTGCCCGAGGTGAAGATGACGTTCTCGCGGCCTAGGCGGTCGCGCAGGAAGCGGGCGAAGAAGTCGGCCGGGACAAAGACGCCGCCAACGTGGCCAAAGTGAAGGCCCTTGTTGCCATAGGGCTCGCCGGCGGTTACGATGGCGCGGCGAGGCCAGCTGGGACGGTCGTTCATGGAGTATTTGGATGCCATGGGACTCCTTCGCATATGGTGAGAGCGTGGCCGGGCGCGGGGCTCGGCGACGCGGTGGTCAATTCGTGCATATCGTTCGACATTATCGCACATGCGGACGGGTACGTGGCAGGGGCGCTATCCTAAGATGCTATGAATGAGATTTCCAACATACATGCGTTTGAAGACGAGGATTTCCTGCACGCTTGCTTTGTGTGGGGGATGGCCGTGCTTGGCGCATTTGCCGTGTGCCTGGTGCCGGTGTTTATGCTGCTGGGCGGGCCCGCGGACTTGGATGCGGCTGACGCGGGTGGCTGGACGGCTGTCTTGGGCTGGATAGTTGGCTTGGCTGCGGTTTCGGCGGCGTCATTTGCCGTGCACGAGCTGGTGCACGGCGTGTTCTTTAAGCTGCTGGCTCCTGCGGGCGCGCAGGTGACCTTTGGGGCGAACCTCGAGACATGCATGATCTATGCCTGCGCCGAGGGCGTTGTGTATTCGCGCCGGCGGTACATGGCAGTTTGTCTGGCGCCGACGGTTGTCGTGACGACAGCGTTTACCCTGGGGTTTGCGTTTTCGGGCTATCCGCTGCTGTGCTACCTGGCGGCCGGCTTGCATTTGTCGGGCTGTGTGGGCGACTGGTATTACGTGCGGACCATTTTGCGCGACCGCCGCATTGTCGCCTGCGAAGATACGTCCTTTGGCGTTCGCTTTTTTGGTCAGTAGTCTTTTTGGGACGGGGCTATTTTGACTACTTTTTGGAGATGGGTATTTTTGACTGCTTTATGTCAAAAGTAGTCAAAATAGCCCCGTCCCAAAAAGACTACCCTGGGCAAAGATTGGGAGGAGATGTCCATGAAGCCGTTGCTGTTGCACGCCTGCTGTGCGCCGTGCTCGCTGGAGCCGGTTCGTCTGCTGCGTGAGGAGGGGTTTGAGCCCACGATTTGCTGGACCAACCCCAATATTCAGCCGCGCGATGAATGGCAGCGGCGTTTGGACGAGCTGCGCCGGTGGTGTGCCGATGGCGACATCGAGCTCATCGAGGCGGGGGAGGACCGCGAGCGCTGGGAGGCCGGCGTGGCCCCGCTGGGCGCCGATCGACCCCGTCGCTGTCGTGCGTGCTATGCCCTGCGCCTGGCCGAGGCATGCCGTGTGGCCCAGGAGTGCGGGTTTGAGTTTGTGGGTACGACGCTCGCCGTCTCGCCGTATCAGTTGTTCGACACCTGCAATGATGTGTTGGAGCGCTTGGCGGCGGCACATGGTCTCACCCCGGTGATTCGCGATTTTCGCCCGTATTATCCCGAGGCGACACGCCGTTCGCGCGAGCTGGGCATGTATCGGCAGAACTACTGTGGTTGCCGCTTCTCGGCCGTCGAGGCGGCCATGGACCGCGCCCGCATCCGCGACGAGCGCAAAGCCGCCAAAAAGTAGTTCTTTTGGGCTGGCAGCCTGCTAGGATGTAGAGCGGATTTTAGCTATATAAGGAGTATTCGACGTGTCTATGCGTACCGATGATTTTGACTACAACCTTCCTGAGGAACTGATTGCCCAGGCTCCTGCTGAGCCGCGCGACTCCTGCCGCCTACTGGTGGTGGATCGCAAGGGCTCCCAGGCGGGAACGCCACTGGAGCATGGCGGTACCGTTGAGCACCGCATCTTTCGCGACATCATCGACTATATCGAGCCGGGTGACGTGCTCGTCATCAACCAGACGCGCGTGATGCCGGCCCGCCTTATCGGTCGCAAGGCCGGCTCGGGCGGCGTGGTCGAAACGCTGCTGCTCAAGCGCCGCGAGGACGTGGATCCGCTGGGTCACGTTTGGGAGTGCTTGGTCAAGCCGGGCAAGCGCTTAAAGCCCGGCGCTCAGATTGAGTATCGCGCCGGTGGTGCCCATGCGCCCGAGGGCGCGCCCGTGGTGCTGACGGCCGAGGTCGTCGACTTTGTCACCGATAGCCGCGGCGGCCGCCTGGTGCGTTTTGAGCCGGCCGGTTGCAATGCCGCCGGCGAGCCGCGCACGCTCGATGAGGCTATCCATGCTGCCGGCCACGTGCCGCTGCCTCCCTACATTACCGATTACGAGGGCGATCCCGAGAAGTACCAGACCGTCTACGCCATGAAGGAGGAGCACTCAGCTGCCGCTCCCACGGCGGGCCTGCACTTTACTCCCGAGCTCATGGCGGCTATCGAGGCCAAGGGTGCAAAGTTTGCCGCTGTCGAGCTCGAGGTGGGCATCGATACCTTCCGTCTGGTGGAGGAGGACGACCCCACGCAGCACGTGATGCACACCGAGCGCTATCACGTGTCGCAGGAGGTTGTCGACGCCGTGCATAAGGCTAAGGCCGAGGGGCATCGCGTGATTGCTGTCGGTACCACCGCAGTCCGCTCGCTCGAGAGTGCGTTTGACGCGGACGCGCCGGTGTCCGATCCGGCTGTGACGGCGCGCTATTTTGAGGGCCGTAAGGACGGGGCCGACACGCTCGGCCGTGGTGACATCGTGGCGCGCGAGAACGCGACGACGCAGCTCTACCTCATGCCCGGCTCGACCTATCACGTGGTCGACGCGCTGATCACTAACTTCCATGTTCCGCGCTCCACACTCATGATGCTCGTGAGCGCACTTGCTAGCCGCGACCAGATCATGGATGCCTATGCCGCTGCTATCGAGCAGCGCTACCGCTTCTTCAGCTTTGGCGACGCCATGCTCATTTTGTAGGTTCCGCCGTTCTGCCGAACGGCGGACCGGCCGACGCTGCAAACGCCCCTAAGCGGCAATCTGACGTTCAATCGTCGGGCATGACCAGAAGGTCAATGCCCTCCTCTTTCACGTCACCTTGCTCGCTTAGGGGCGTTTTCGCTGACTTCGCCAAAACATTGGCGTTGCCGTGGTTCAACCTGCCAAAAAGGGACAGGTTTATTTTGGCAGGTTTTATCTGGGCAAACGTTGTTGGTGCAATGGGGACTGCTTTATATGCACCAAGTTGGTGCAAAGTAGCCTGGCCCCTTTGCACCAATCAAAACGTTGCGGTGAGTGTTTTTTGGCAGCTGGTTTACTTGCTCGCGAACAGCCAGATTAGGACGATCACGAGGATTACGGCGACAATGCAGACGATTGCGCCGGTGAATTTGACGCGTGAGTCGCGGGTGCGCTCGCGCACGTCGTTCTCGGCGGCTTCGAGCTGAGCCACTTCGCGCTCGGTTTCGGCGCGCTCGGCCTTATCGCGAGCCAGGGAGCCCGCGAGCGATTCGGTGATCTCGGGATGGTTGTGCACCTCGGTCGCCTGCTCGATGATCGACTGCGCATGCGCGATGTCCGCCTGGGCATTGGCGATAGCCTGCTCTTGCTCTTGACGCGCTTTGTCCTCGGTGACGATCTTCTCGCGTAATTCGCGCTGGCGCGTTGCAGCGGCCGCCTTTGCGGTCTGCAGCTCGTCGCGCGCGGCATCGGCCTCGGCCGTCACGGCCTGATGGGCGCGCTTGGCGTCGGCGATGGGGGCTTGCGCCTGCTCGACGGCGTGCTCGGCAGCTGCGAGCGAGTGCTCAAGATCGGCGGTGATGCGCGGGACATCTTCCTCGGCTTTACGCAGGGCATCAGCCGTGTCGGAGATCTGCATCGAAAGCTCGCTGGTGCGCACCGTATAGCTGGCGGGATTTGCCGAGGGATTGCGTTGCAGCTCGGCATACTCATGACGCAGCGTCTCGAGCTGGGCGCGCGTGGCGTTGACGGTTTGTTGTGCGGCCGCAATGCCGGCGTCTCGCTCGGCCTTCACCTTGTCGCGGATGCGCTTGGAATCCTCGAGACGTCGTACGAGGCGGTTACCGGTCTCGCGCGAGCTGGCTTCGCGCGCTTCGACGGCATCGAGTGCGGCTTTGAGACGCCGCTCGGTGGCGTCGTCCTCTTCTTTTATTTGTTCGAGCTGCGCTTTGAGCTCTGTTGTCTTGGCGGCATGGGTATCGCGGCCGATTTCTGCCGCCGCAGCGGTCTTTTGAGCCGTGGCGATTGCCTGGCGCTGGTCGGCGACAATCTGGTCGTAACGCCCTGCGATATCCTGGCGCGTCTCGAGCTCCTCGCCTTGATCGGCGATGCGCTGATCAAGTTCGGCCAGGTGGGCACGAGCGTCCGCGAGCGCCTTTTTTGCGGCGTTCATCTCGCGCATGGCAGAGGCGCCCTGGGCGATAAAAGTGCCTACGGCGTTTGCTGTATTTGAGACGGCGGTTCCCAGATCGCGGCTGGCTGCAGGGGCGTGTGGAGCGGTCGGATGACCGGCGTCGGCCGTACCCGCATCGGGCGCCTGCGACGTGGCGATATTGCCGGTGCCACCCTCGATCACGGAAAATCCGGCAGTGTGCGGGTCAACTGCATCTGCGCCAATTGTAGGGTGCTCGAGCTGTAAGAACGAAGGTACGGTGCTGCCTTGGTCGGCAACGGGGGTCTCGCCAGGCACGAAGGTCGATGCGGCCTCGGCGGCCTTCTCTTCTTCGACGTCCACATCGGCGTCGGCCACGGCGTCTTTCATTGCTTTGACGGCATCCATCATGGAGTCCATGACGGCATCGAGCTCTTCTTCCGAAGACACCTCGATGGGGCCTGCCGCCTGTGACACGGGGTCCGCGTCGGGCTCGGCGTCGTTCGACTCCGGTTGCTCGCCTTCGTCATGCTCGACAGTATCGCCTGTGTCTGTTGCCTTATCCGCACCGGCGTGCGCATCTTCGGCGGATGCATCGACGGAAGCGGCGACGCAGGTAGGAGTGCTGCAGTCGTCGACGGCGTCTGCGGAATGATCAATATGCTGCTGAGTCTGGGGGTCCAGCTCGTCTGTCATAGGCATGTGCTCCTCATCGTTGATTGTCACCCTATGATAAAGTCTCTCGCCGGCATCCCGCGCGCCGCAGCAAAGTTTCAAAACGTGTTCGATGGCTCGCTTGGATAGCAAAAATTCGGCCGCTATATTCAGTTTGCGCTTGACATTTCCTTCTCCGAAAGACGTTATGCCGTTCGCCTGCCGCGGTCTTTATAATGGTTTGCGTATGAACCGCAACCAAGGAGTTCCAGTTTATGGACCAGAGCCTATTTAAATTCGACTTGATCGCCGAGGATCCGACGACGCATGCGCGTGCCGGCGTGCTGCACACCCCGCACGGCGACATCGAGACGCCGATCTTTATGCCCGTGGGCACCAAGGCAAACGTCAAGGGCATTCCTGCCGAGACTGTCAAGCAGCTCGGCGCCCAGATCGTGCTCGCCAATACCTATCACCTGTCCATGCGCCCCGGCGAGGATACCATCGCCGAGTTGGGTGGCCTGCACAAGTTTATGAACTGGCATGGCCCCATCCTCACTGATTCCGGCGGTTTCCAGGTGTTCAGCCACAACGACGCCGTCAAGCTCACCGACGAGGGCGTGCGCTTTATCGTCAACGACTACGACGGCCGCCACGTGTTCTGGACGCCCGAGGACAACATGGAAATCGCCATGAAGCTCGGCTCCGACATCTGCATGCAGCTCGACCAGTGCCCGGGCTATCCCGCCACGCGCGCCTACGTTGAGCGCGCCGTTGAGCTGTCGAGCATGTGGGCCGAGCGTTGCTATAAGGCGCATACCCGCGACGACCAGGCGCTCTTTGGCATCGTTCAGGGTGGCATGCATCTGGACCTGCGCCTGCGTTCGCTGCGCCATCTGGAGGAGTGCGGTGACTTCCCCGGTTACGGCATTGGCGGCTACTCGGTGGGCGAGGACCACGAGACCATGTTTGAGACGCTGGCACCGCTCGCGAGCGAGTACATGCCCAAACATAAGCCGCGCTACCTGATGGGCGTCGGCAACCCGACGACGCTCGTGCGTGGTGTAGGCGTGGGCATCGACATGTTCGACTGCGTGCTGCCGACGCGCACCGGCCGCATGGGGACGGCGTTTTCGAGCGAGGGTCGCCTTAACTTCCGCAATGCCCGCTTTGCGCACGACGACGGCCCCATCGATCCCACCTGTACCTGCCCGGTGTGCACGGGCGGTTACAGCCGTGCGCTCATTCGCCACATGGTCACGCAGAAGGAGATGCTCGGCGGCATTTTGCTTTCGATGCACAACATCTACTACCTGCTCAACCTTATGCAGCGTGCCCGCCAGGCCATTATCGAGGGCCACTACGGTGCGTTCGTGAGCGACTGGATGAACAGCCCCGCGGCAGTGGATTACTAAGAGCTGCGGGTGCGCTTACGGGGGCGCTCGCGCGGTGTCGAGGCTACGCGCCAATCGACCGTGCGTAGCCGGCGCCGGGCATCGCATGCGTCGGCATCGGTTGCACGACCTCTGACCGATGCCTTGCAAGCGCTTGATGCATCGTGGGTACCATACCGAATGGTTGATGTTCGGGCGGGTGTTTGACGCATGGCGTCGACCCCGCCCGTTTCTATTTTCGATAGGAGTATCCCATGATTAAGAATGAGAACGTCGAGGGCGAGCCGGCCTACAACGAGACGTACCGACGCGGCCCCGTGGTTATGCGCGGCCCTATGATTCCTAAGGACAACACCTACGCCAACCTGCTGGCGCCCGAGGACTCGACTGACTGGTTGCACGCCGACCCGTGGCGTGTGCTGCGCATTCAGGCCGAGTTTGTCGATGGCTTCGGCGCGCTTGCCGAGCTCGGGCCCGCGGTGACCATCTTCGGCAGTGCCCGCACGCCCAAGACCGATCCGCTCTACAAGGCGGCGCGCACGGTCGGCCGCAAGATCGCGCAGCGCGGCGTGGCGGTTATCACCGGCGGTGGTCCTGGCATTATGGAGGCGGCCAACAGGGGAGCGGCGAGCGCCAACGGCAAGTCGGTCGGCTTGGGTATTGAGCTTCCGCACGAGCATGGGCTCAATAAATACGTGAATCTCGGCATGGACTTCCGTTACTTCTTTGTGCGCAAGACTATGTTTGTCAAATACAGCTCGGGTGCCATCGTGTTTCCCGGTGGTTTTGGTACGCTCGACGAGATGTTTGAGGTGCTCACGCTGGTGCAGACGCACAAGGTCAAGCGCATGCCGCTTGTTTTGGTGGGCAGCGAATACTGGCAGGGCCTGTTCGACTGGCTCAACGGCCCGGTGATGGATGCCGGCATGATCAGCCCACTCGATCCAGACCTCGTCCACATCACCGATGACCTCAACGAGGCCGTCGATGTTGTCCTGAGCGGGCTGATGTAGGGTAGGTAAAATGGGACGGGGCTAAAAAGACTGGTCTGAAACGTTTGATATCAGTCTTTTTGGCCCCGTCCCAAATGAACTGCTTCTAAGTTGCGGTGGAATAGGGATTGGTTGGCGACGATGCGCTTAGCGCCACGACCCTTTTTGATCGCCTTGATCTCGCCCGATTTCCACCCCGGCGAAACGGTCAGGCGAATATTGAGCATCTGCGTGAGCTGGCCTGCACCTGGTCGAGCAGGTCTTCGCCTTCGATAATCACATGAAGTGGAATCACGTAAATGCCGAGCTCTTGGGCGCGGGCGGGGGAGATGTCCGACGTGGAGTCGGTTATGATGGCAAAAGACATAATTGCACCTTTCGTTGGGGCGCTTGCGCGTCGCCTTCTGAGAGCAAAGTGCGACAAGTATAGTAGAGTCGCTCCACATTGCTAGGTTCAATTGTTGAATAGTCAACAGTTTGAAGTGTCGGTGTGGAAATCGTCAACTGGGGAAGAGGGATGTCGATGGAGGCACTGGAGATATGCAAGCGGCCGGTCGTGCTGTTTGATTTTGACGGCACGGTGGCCGATACGGGCCGTGCGGTGATGACCTCGACGCGTAAAACGCTGGCTGCGCGCGGGTTTTCTGAGGCGCATATGGGTGACCTGCGCCGTATGATCGGGCCTCCGTTGTGGAAGAGCTTCCACGACTTTTACGGCTTCTCGCGCGAGGAGTCGCTTGTGGTGGCCGACGAGTACCGTGCCTTTTTTGATGAGCTGGGACCGGAAGAGTACCCCGTGTTCGATGGAATCCCCGAACTGCTCGATGGCCTGGCCGCCCAGGGGCATCACTTGGCCGTGGCGACGTCGCGCATGGAGGCAAAGTGCATCGACATGGTGGGCGAGCTGGGGCTTTCGCAGTTTGAGGCGGTGGTCGGTATGAATCCGCCGCAGGGGCGCGAGACCAAGGCCGATTCGGTTCGCGATGCCCTAGCGGCGCTCGGCGCGATGGCGGACGATGCCGTGATGATCGGCGACCGCTTTAACGATGTGGAGGGCGCGCACGCAAGGGGCGTGCCGTGCATTGGCATCTATTCGGGCGCGGCGGCGCCGGGCGAGCACGAGGCGGCGGGTGCCGATGCAGTGGTGCACTCGGTGGCCGAGCTTGCTAAACTTTTCGCCATCTAATGACGTTATGCGAGGGGCGCGTGTGGCCGTCGCTCATTGGTAAGGAGGTCGTCCATGAATCAGGTGGAGCAGAGCGTTACCGAGTATGTCGACGAGATCTGGGAAGATGTCGTTGCCGATATCGAGCGGCTGGTGAGCTATCCGTCCGTGGCCGTTGCTGCCCATGCGGAGCCCGGTGCGCCGTTTGGCCGCCCGGTCCGTGATGCGCTCGATTGTGCGCTCGGCATTGCGCAAAAGCTCGGCTACCAGACGAGCGACGACGAGGGCTATGTGGGCATCGCCGACATTCCCGGCCGCGGCGATAAGCAGCTTGCGACCATCTGCCATGTGGATGTGGTGCCCGCCGGTCCCGGTTGGAACACCGACCCGTTTGCGATGGAGCGCCGCGAGGGCTGGCTGCTCGGTCGTGGCGTGATCGACGACAAGGGCCCGGCCGTGTTGTCGCTCTACGCCGGTGCCTACCTGATCAAGCACGGCATTGTGCCGCGCTATACCTTCCGCGCGCTGCTGGGCTGCGATGAGGAAGTGGGCATGTCCGACGTTCACCATTATCTGGAGAACCACGCAGACCCCGACTTTTTGTTTACGCCCGATGCCGAGTTCCCGGTCTGCAATGCCGAGAAGGGCCAGTTTGGGGCGACGTTTGTGAGCTCCAAGATCGACGGCGGGCGCATCGTATCGTGGAGCGGTGCCGAGGCGAGCAACGCCATTCCGTCGCAGTCTATCTGCGAGCTCGCGATTGCCGCCGATGCGCTGCCGGCGCCCGTTGAGAACTCCGACCGCCTGGAGATCACGGCGCTCGATAACGGGCATGCGCGGATTTTCGCCCACGGTATTGGCGGTCACGCTTCGATGCCCGAGGGAACGATCAATGCCGTCGGCCTCATCGTGGCGTATCTGCGCGAGGCCGAGGACGCGTTTGGTGCACGCGACGAGCGCCTGCTGACGCCCGCCGAGCACGAGTTTGTCAAGTTTCTGACCTTTGTACATGCGGATGCCTATGGCCACGGCCTGGGTATCGACGCGACGAGCCCGGCGTTTGGCCCGCTCACGTGCAACCCCGGTGTTATCCGTGTGATGGATGGCCATATTGAGCAGGTCATCGACGTACGTTTCCCCGACAGCACGAGCGCCGATACCATCTGCGAGCAGCTCGATCCGCTCGTGGGCCGCTTTGGCGTGACGTGCCGTGTGGGTCGTGCAAAGGTGCCGTTCTCGGTGTCCGCCGACGATCCGGCCGTGAAGGCGCTTATTGATACCTATAACGAGTTTACGGGCAAGCATGCCGAGCCCTTTGCCATGGGCGGCGGCACGTACGCGCGCAACTTTGCCCGCGCCGTGTCGTTTGGCCCCGAGGAAACCGGCCTGGAGCTGCCCGCATGGGGCGGCCAGATGCACGGCCCCAACGAGTGCGCCAACGAGGAACAGCTCAAGCAGGCGCTCAAGATCTACATCGTGGCGATTTTGCGCTTGAATGAATTAGAGCTTTAAGGTTACGCGGTTTCCTAATCTAAGTTGCGATGGAATAGTTCCTAGAATGGGCCATTTGATGGCCAAGCAGGAACTATTTCACCGCAACTTTGTTTTTATTGGTGTAAAGGCGGGCCATGCTTGGGGGCGGGTTTGTTATTCGTTTGTAAAGCCGAGTCGCGCTCGCGGTAAGGGTCTATCAAATGCCCGTAAGAATCCGCAGTTGGCGCGGGCACCGCCCGATCGAGGCCGTATCTTTCCAAACAGCAAAGCGGGCAGGGTGCCCGCGAGTCGCATGTATGAAAGGAAGATCATGCTCGATCAGGCTTATTCTCGTCGTCAGTTCCTCGGCCTCGCTGGTGGTCTTGCCAGCTTCGTGGGCCTCGGCCTCGTTGGTTGCGGCGGCGCAGGCGCTTCCAACGCCGCCGACAAGGGCAGCGCCGCTGCCGAGTCCGTCTCCGGCGAGGTGACCTACGACGGCGCCTCCTCGTTCCAGGCTCTCGTCGAGGCCGCTGCCGAGAAGTTCATGGACGCCAACCCGGACGTCTCCGTCTCTGGCTCGGGCAACGGTTCGGGCAAGGGCCTGACCGCCGTTGCCGCCGGTACCGTTACCATCGGTAACTCCGACGTCTTCGCCGAGACCAAGCTCGAGGCCGACCAGGTCAAGAACCTCGTCGACCACGAGGTCGCCGTCGTGGGCATGGGTCCCGTCGTCTCCAAGAACGTGAAGGTCGACGACTTGTCCCTCGAGCAGCTCAAGGGCATCTTCTCCGGCCAGATCACCAACTGGAAGGAGGTCGGCGGCGACGACGCCACCATCGTCGTTCTCAACCGCAAGGCCGGCTCCGGCACCCGCGCCACCTTCGAGGCCGCCGTCTTTGGTGACGAGGCCGTCGACTTTAAGGGCGACGCCGAGCTCGACAAGTCCGGCGACGTCCAGACTCAGATGGCCAGCACCGACAACGCCATCTCCTACCTCGACTTCTCGCACTTCGACGACTCCAAGTTCAACGCCATCAAGGTCGAGGGCGTGGAGCCCAAGAGCGCAAACGTCACCGACGACTCCTTTAAGATCTGGGCGACCGAGCACATGTACTGCGCAAAGGACGCCGACGATGCCACCAAGGCCTTCCTGGAGTTCATGCTTTCCGACGACGTCCAGGGCAAACTTGTCGAGGAGCAGGGCTTTATCCCCGTCTCTGCCATGAAGGTCGTCAAGGACGCCAGCGGCAAGGTCTCCGCTAAATAAGTAATCGCCCCGGAAAGGTTTGCAATGGCAAAACAGCTGCCAAAGCGCGACCTTGAGAACGTGGGCCTGGGCGTCACGGGCGCGTGCGTAGCGCTCGTGACGCTTGTCGTTGCCGCGCTCATCTTTATGGTCGCCCAAAAGGGCCTCTCGGCTTTTCTCAAGGACGGCGTTTCGGTCGTCGAGTTCTTTACCGGCACCAAGTGGGACCTGGCCAACACGGCCGAAAACGGCCTGCCCTATACCGGCGCCCTGCCCCTGATCGTCACCTCGTTTGCGGTCATGGTGCTCTCCACGCTTATCGCGCTGCCCATCGCCATCGGCTCTGCTATCTTTGCGGTCGAGATTAGCCCTAAGTTTGGCTCCAAGGTGTTTCAGCCGCTTATTGAGCTTTTGACCGGCATTCCCTCGGTCGTCTTTGGCCTGGTCGGCTTTCACGTGGTCGTCGGTCTTATGAAGAGCGTTTTCCACGTGAGCACGGGCCTGGGCATCTTGCCCGGCGCCATTGTGCTGGCCGTCATGATCTTGCCGACGATGACCACCCTTTCGGTCGATGGCCTGCGTGCCGTGCCCGATAGCTACCGTCAGGGTTCGCTCGCGCTGGGCTACACCCGCTGGCAGACCATCTGGCACGTGGTACTCAAATCCGCCATGCCGTCGCTCATGACCGCGGTCATCCTTGGCATGACCCGCGCCTTTGGCGAGACGCTCGCCGTGCGCATGGTTATCGGCGGTATCGAGGCCATGCCGACGTCGCTGCTGTCGCCGGCCTCCACCATCACCACCACGCTCACCACGTCCATGGCGGTCTATGCCGAGGGCTCTGCCCAAGACGATGTCCTGTGGGCGCTCGGTCTGCTGCTGATGGGCATGAGCCTCATCTTTATCCTGATCATCCACCTTATCGGCCGCAAGGGGGCGAAGGCTCGTGGCTAGCACGCGCATTCATATCGACGAGACGAGACTCAGGCGCGTCCAAAAACAGGACCGCATCGCCACGGGCGTGCTGACGGCAATCGTCGCCATCGTCATGCTCATCGTCGTCTCCATGGTGGCCTATATTCTGTTCGAGGGCATCTCGACGCTGTTCCAGCCGGGCTTTCTCACGCAGCCCGCGCGCGCCAACGGAACCCAGGGCGGCGTGCTCTATCAGCTGTTCGACTCGTTCTATCTGCTGCTGATCACCCTAGGTATCTCCGTGCCCATCAGCTTGGGCGGCGCGGTTTTCCTGGTTGAGTACGCGCCGGACGGCCCCATCCGCGACATCGCCTCCACCGCCATCGAGACGCTGTCCTCGCTGCCTTCCATCGTCGTCGGCATGTTCGGCTTTCTGGTGTTCTCGGTGCAGCTGGGCTGGAAGTACTCCATCATCTCCGGCGCCGTCGCGCTCACCATGTTCAACATCCCCATCCTGGTGCGCGTGATCCAGCAGGCGCTCGAGGACGTGCCGCAGGCCCAGCGCGATGCGTGCCTGGCTATGGGCCTCACCCGCTGGGAGGCCACGCTGCACATCCTGATCCCCGAGGCCATGCCCGCCATCGTGACCGGTATCGTGCTTTCGGCCGGCCGCGTGTTTGGCGAGGCGGCAGCACTGCTCTTTACCTCGGGCATGAGCTCGCCGGTGCGTCTGAACTTCTTGAGCTTTAACCTGTCGAGTCCCACTTGCGCCTGGAACGTGTTCCGCCCCGGTGAGTCGCTCGCCGTGCACATCTATAAGATCTACGGCGAGGGCAGCCCCGAGGTACAGCAGATTGTTTGGGGCACCGCGGCACTGCTGATGATCTGCGTGCTGCTGTTTAACGTAGTCGCCCGTATCGTGGGCAAGCAACTGGCAAGGAGGATGACGGCCGAATGAGCGAGATAAATGCAACGCCCGCAACCGAGGCGGCCGCGTCCGAGACCCAGGACTTTTTGTCGAGCGTGGGGGAGAGCGAGAAGCGCGTGCGCGTAAGCGGCAAAGCCGTGAGCGACGAGGTCGTGCTTTCCACCAAGGACGTCAACGTTTACTATGGCGACCACCATGCGCTGCACGATACGTCGCTCGACTTTCACAAGGGCGAGATCACGGCGCTCATCGGGCCTTCGGGCTGCGGTAAGTCGACCTTTTTGCGCAGCCTCAACCTTATGAATCGCGAGATTCGCGGCTGCCGCGTGGAGGGCGAGATCAACTACCGCGGGCGCAACGTGAACACCAAGACCGAGAACACCTACGAGCTGCGTCGATCCATTGGCATGGTGTTCCAGCAGCCCAACCCCTTTCGCAAGTCTATTCGCGACAACATCACGTTTGCGCCCAAACGCCACGGCATTACTGACCGCGACGAGCTCGATCGCATGGTCGAGGAAAGCCTGCGCGGCGCGGCGCTGTGGGACGAGGTCAAGGACAAGCTCGACAAGAGCGCCTACGCGCTTTCGGGCGGCCAGCAGCAACGCCTGTGCATTGCGCGCACGCTGGCGCTCAATCCCGATGTGATTCTGTTTGACGAGCCCTGCTCGGCGCTCGACCCCATCTCGACGCTGGCAATCGAGGACCTGATGTCATCGATTGTTGCCGATCGCGCCATCGTCATCGTGACGCACAACATGGAGCAGGCGTCGCGCGTGTCCAACCGCACGGCGTTTTTCTACATGGGCGATATGGTCGAGTACGACGAGACCGACGAGATTTTCCAACGGCCCAAGGATAAGCGGCTGAATGATTACCTCACCGGCATGTTCTCCTAGTCCGGGACATGCTTGAGGCCCGCGGCGGCCATGGTTGCCGCGGGACTGATTGGAGAGGCGGGTCATCTCTTGCGGGAGATGGCCCGCCTTTTTGTGTCGTGTGCGGCCGTCGACCTACCAAAAAGGGACAGGTTTATTTTGGCAGGTTTAACGTTTTACCACGGAGTGCCCTTGGACTGCTCTGACGTTTGCCCAGATAAAACCTGCCAAAATAAACCTGTCCCTTTTTGGTAGGTTTTGGGGTGGGGCTCGCTGCTATCATGGACAACGTTGAATTTCTACGAAGGAGCAGGGCATATGGCGATTCTTTTGGGATGCGATTCCGTCAGCCTAGAGTTTCCCACCAAGCATATTTTCGATAGCGTGACGCTCGGCGTGGACGAGGGCGACCGCATTGGCATCGTCGGTAAAAACGGCGACGGCAAGTCGACGCTGCTGAGCGTGCTCGCCGGCACACTGGAGCCCGACGACGGCCGCGTGACGCATCGCCGCGACACGACGATTGGTTTGCTCGGCCAAAAGGACAATCTGGTCGATACCGACACCGTGCATCATGCCGTCGTCGGCGACACGCCCGAGTACGAATGGGCCTCGAGCCCGCGTATGCGCCAGATCCTGGCCGGCCTTATTAGCGATGTGCCCTGGGAGGGCACGGTGGGCGAGCTTTCGGGCGGTCAGCGCCGCCGCGTGGACCTCGCGCGCCTGCTGATCGGCGACTACGATGTGCTCATGCTCGACGAGCCCACGAACCATCTGGATATGCGCACCATCAACTGGCTCGCGCGCCACTTAAAGGCCCGCTGGCAGCGCGGCCAGGGCGCCATGCTCGTGGTCACGCACGACCGTTGGTTCTTGGACGAGGTCTGCACCAGCATGTGGGAGGTCCACGACGGCCAGGTCGATCCCTTCGAGGGCGGCTACTCCGCGTATATCCTTCAGCGCGTAGAGCGCGACCGCATGGCCGCCGTTACCGAGGAGCGCCGTCGCAACATGGCGCGCAAGGAGCTCGCGTGGCTGAGCCGCGGCGCACAGGCGCGCTCCACCAAGCCCAAGTTTCGTGTGGAGGCCGCTCGCGAGCTCATCGCCGACGTGCCGCCCGTGCGCGACGAGCTGGAGCTCAAGCGCCTGGCGGTGAGTCGCCTGGGCAAGCAGGTTATTGACGTGGTCGACGTGGACGCCGGCTATGCCGATACCGACGGCGCGCCCAAGCAAGTGCTCTCCGACGTGACCTGGCTCATCGGTGCGGGCGACCGCTATGGTCTTTTGGGCGAGAACGGCGCCGGCAAGTCCACACTGCTCGATGTGATTCAGGGCAAGATCGCGCCCCTGCGCGGCCGCGTGAAGATTGGCCAGACGGTGCGCTTTGGCGTGCTGTCGCAGCAGCTCGAGGAGCTCGAGCCCTACATGGGCGACACGATCCGCGAGGTGCTCAGCAACTACAAGAAGTACTACGTTATCGATGGCAAGGAGACCTCGCCCGAGAAGCTCTGCGAGCGTCTGGGCTTTACGACGCAGCAGCTCTGGAGTCGTATCGGCGATCTTTCGGGCGGACAGCGCCGTCGCCTGTCGCTGCTGCTGACAATCCTGGACGAGCCCAATGTGCTCATCCTGGACGAGCCCGGCAACGACCTGGATACCGACATGCTGGCGATTGTCGAGGACCTGCTCGATGGTTGGCCCGGCACGTTGATTCTGGTAACGCATGACCGCTTTTTGATGGAGCGCGTGACCGACCAGCAGTGGGCGCTGCTCGACGGCCACCTGACGCACATGCCCGGCGGCGTCGACCAGTACCTGCGCCTGTGCAATGCCACCGCCGAGGGCGAGCCCGTGGGTGCGCCGAGCGCCAAGACCGGCACGTTCGACACCGGTGCCGCGGCAGCTGCGGCCGAAAAGCCCAAGGCGAGCGGTCAGCCCAATGGCCTTTCCAACGCCGAGCGCCAGAAGCTCCGCCGCGAGGTGAGCTCGCTCGAGCGCAAGATGGAGACGCAGCGCGCTCGCGTGGAGGAGGCCGAGGCCGCGATGGCTCAGGCCGACCCCACCAATTACACGGCGCTGGGCGAGCAACAGGCAAAGATCGACGAGGCTCACGCCGCTATGGACGAGCTGGAGATGGCGTGGCTCGAGGCAAGCGAGAAGCTCGAGGGCGAGGAGTAGACGAGGATGATCAAAGCCGCGTTTTTCGATATCGACGGCACGCTATTGAGCTTTAAGACGCACCGGATTCCGGCGTCGGCGCAGCAAGTGCTCGACAGCTTTCACGAGCAGGGGATTGCGTGCGTGATCGCCACGGGCCGTCCGACCTACCAGATGCCCGATTGGCTGTTCGATCTTGGTTGGGATGCGTATATTACGCTTTCGGGCCAGCACTGCTTTGATGCCGAGGGCGTCTACCGCAGCTGCCCGATTGATCCGGACGACGTCGCAGTGATTGTGGACCAGGTGGCCGAGGGGCGCTATGACTCACTGTGCATGCAGGGCGAGAACTCGTTTGTGAACCGCCTGTCCGAGCGCGTGGTGACGGCCGGCAACAACGCGGGAATCGTCTACCACGAGGAGCCGTTTGAGCACGCCTTCGATGCGCCGGTTTACCAGTTCTGCGCCTTTGTGGATCCTGCCGACGAGCATATCGTGACCGATGCCGTGTCGCATTCGCTCACCACGCGCTGGTGCGACCTGTTCTGCGATATTATTCCGGCAGACGGCGGCAAGGACCTGGGCGTGGCGGCGACGTTGGAGCGTCTGGGCATCGACGCGAGCGAGGCGATCGCCTTTGGCGATGGCGAGAACGACCTGTCGATGTTTGCCGCCGTGGGTACGAGCGTGGCCATGGGCAACGCGCAAGACACGGTAAAGGCTGCGGCGAGCTACGTGACGACCGCCGTGGACGACGACGGAATTTACAACGCCGCAAAGCACTTTGGGCTGCTATAGCTGCGGCTCGGCACTTGGGGACGTTCCTTTTCTGCCGGCAGTTGGGGACGCCCCTTGCGCGTGGTGTGCCGCGTCGCCCGGCCGGACAGCCACGCATGCTACAGGTTCTTGACACCCATCGCGCGCATGGCGTTCAGGATGGCGATGATCGCCACGCCTACGTCGCCGAACACGGCGAGCCACATGTTGGCGATGCCGAGCGCCGCGAGCACCAGAATCAGCAACTTAATGCCCAGCGCAAAGATGATGTTCTGCCAAACAATCGTCATGGTCTTGCGAGCCACGCGGATCGCGCGGGAAATGTTGGACGGCTTGTCGTCCATCAGTACAACGTCCGCTGCCTCGATTGCGGCATCGGACCCCATGGCGCCCATGGCGATGCCAACGTCTGCGCGGGTGAGCACGGGCGCATCGTTGATTCCGTCGCCCACAAAGGCGAGCTTGCCCTTGCCCGATTCGGTCGCCAGCAATGCCTCGACGCGCTCGACCTTGTCTCCTGGCAGAAGCTGCGCGTGGAACTCATCGAGTCCCAACTGCTTTGCCACGGCGGCGGCCACTTCCTCGCGGTCTCCCGTGAGCATGACGGTGCGCTTGACGCCGGCGGCGTGCAGCTCGCGAATCGTTTGCTCGGCATCGGCTTTGACGGTGTCGGCAATTACGATGTGACCGGCATAGACGTCATCGACCAGCACATGGAGGATAGTGCCGACGACCTCACAGTCCGGTGTTTCAACGCCGGACGCGGCGAGCATCTTGGCGTTGCCGACGACGACGTGCTTGCCGTCGATGTTCGCCGTCACGCCGTGGCCCGCGTCGTTGGCGGATTCGCATACACGCTTGGGGTCGAGTTGGCCCTGGAAGGCGGCGCGCACCGACTGCGCGATGGGGTGGTCGGAGAACGACTCGGCGAGGGCTGCGACTTCAAGCAGCGATTGCTCGGTATAGCCGCCCTCAGGGTGCACCGCGACGACCGAGAACGTGCCGTTGGTGAGCGTGCCGGTTTTGTCGAAGACGACGGTATCCACATCGGCGAGCGCCTCGAGGTAGTTGGAGCCCTTGATGAGAACTCCCAGCTTGGACGCGCCGCCGATGCCGCCAAAGAAGCTCAGCGGCACGCTAATTACGAGTGCGCACGGGCAGCTGACGACGAGGAAGGTCAGGCCGCGCAGGATCCAATCGGACCAGGCACCGGTCACCAGGCCGCCGCCGAGCGCGAGCACCGCTGCCGCGCCGGTGACGGCGGGCGTGTAGACGCGGGCGAACCGTGTGATGAAGTTTTCGGTGCGTGCTTTCTTCTCGCTGGCGTTTTCCACAAGCTCCAGGACGCGCGCGACGGTGGACTCGCCAAAGGGTTTGGTGGTGCGCACGCGGATAAGACCCGTCATGTTGATGCAGCCGCTGATGATATCGTCGCCGGTCTTGGCGGTACGGGGGACTGACTCGCCGGTGAGGGCGGCGGTGTCGAGCTGTGTCTCGCCATCGACGATAACGCCGTCGATGGGCACGCGCTCGCCGGGCTTGATGACAATGACGGTGCCGACAGCGATGTCATCGGGAAAGACCTGCTCGAGCGTGCCGTCAGCCTGCTCAACGTTGGCGTAATCGGGCGCGATGTCCATCATGGCGCTGATCGACTTGCGGCTCTTGCCCACGGCGTAGGCCTGGAACAGCTCGCCGACCTGGTAGAACAACATAACGGCGGCGCCTTCGGCCATGTGCGGATCGGTATCGGGGAAGAGCACCATGGCAAACGCGCCGATGGTCGCGACGGCCATGAGAAAGCTCTCGTCGAACGCCTTGCCGCGGCGGATGTTACTGAATGCCTTTTGGAGCACGTCGTAGCCGGCAATCAAAAACGGCACGAGGAACAGCACAAAGCTGGCGTAGATGTTGCCTGGGGTGCCGAATGTGGCGGTGAGGGCGCCGAGCTCATCGAGGGCGTACACCACGACAAAAATACCCAGCGCTACCAGGATGCGGTTGCGTTTATGCTCGAGTGACTCTTTTTTCTTGCGCTTCTTCTTTTTCTTCTTGGGGTCGGCGGTGGCCATGACTCGTATCCTCCCATTTGAATGTATGAACACCCGCTCATATAACATCGCGACAAAGGCCGCGACAAGCGCGGCCTTGCGTATCAGCGTATGCGCAGGCTAGAGAATGATCTCGCAGTCCGGCTCGGCGTCGGCGGTGAACTCCACGACGCGATCAAGGACCTCGTCGAACTCAGCGTCGTCGGCCTCAAGCGTCAGCTTCTGGGTCATAAAGTTGACCGAAACGGATTTGACGCCCTCGAGCTTGGCGAGTTCGTCCTGAAGCTTACGCGCGCAGTTGGCGCAGTCGATCTCGTCGAGCTTGAACTGCTTTTTCATGATGGGTTCCTTTCCCTGTATTTGCGGCTTGGGTGCAGACCGCGCTGGTACCGTGGTTGGTCGCTATTCGCAGATGTGGCTCATGCCTTGGTTGAGCATGGTGTAGACATGATCGTCGGCGAGCGAGTAGAGGATGTTGCGCCCGTCGCGCCGGAATTTAACCAGGTGCGACTGTTTGAGCGTGCGCAGCTGGTGCGACACCGCGGACTGCGAGGTCGCAGTCGCCTCGGCGATGTCGGCCACGCAGAGTTCGCGGCCCATGAGAGCGTAGAGGATCTTGATACGCGTGGTGTCGCTGAAAACCTTGAACAAGTCGGCAAGGTCGTACAGCAGCTCCTCGTCGGGAAGGTCCTCGGGCGAGCAAGTGGTGGGGATGTCGGGCACGATGGCGGTGTCGATGTCGGTCCTTATTTCATCGGCGTGTTCGCTCATTGCAATATCCTTTCATATGAACATGTGCTCATATAACTTACTTCCGAGTATATGAGCGCATGTTCATATGTCAATATAATTTGCAAAATTTTTTGCTGTCGATTGGCCCCAGAGGCGGCTAAGGGCATTGGTTGGTGCTGATAAGGCCGCCGATGCCAACGTGGGTACCCTAGCGACGTGCAAAAAGGGGAGTTTTCAGCATCGACGAGGGGTTATTTATTGCATGATACGGCGTCGTTTGCCGCCACAGGGCTTTACTGGAGTGCAAATGGCAATAGATATTCCCCAGCTGTTGCCTAACTTACATCGAAAACAGCGGCTTCGGTGCAAAATGGGGCAATTCGGCCGCCCTCGGATACTCGGCTCTGCTGAAAACTCCCGTTTTTGCACGTCGCCGGGGTACCCACCCTGTCAGTCCGCCTCTGTTCTGGCCCCGTACACCCTGCCTTCGGGTGTGGAGGTGCTTGTTTGGGCGAACTCCGGGCAATCTAGCTCGATGACTTGCATGTCGTCGATGGCCGGGACATTGTTGATCGTCGGGTCGTCCAGCGAGATGCCCTCGAGCACTGCGCGCTCGAGCTCAAGTGCATTATCCTGCGCTGCGTCTTGACGGAGGAGCTCCTCAATACGCTTCTTTTCCTCGATAAATCTCCTGAGAACAAATTGTCGCAGCTCTTCTTGCTTGGTTGCGAAATCTTTGGGCAGGCGCGATGGGCGAATGCCCTCCTTTCGCTGGATTGCCTCCATAACCCTGGCGAAGGCGCTGGCGTGCATAAAGGAATAGCGACTGACGGTAATGATTCCGTAGCCCATGGACGCCAGCGCGTTCTTGCGCTCTTCGTCAATGGCGCGGTCTTCTTCGGCATCGTGCTAAAATCCGTTGTATTCGATGTCGGTTCGGGACCGCTTGAGATATGCATCCATATAGAACTTTTCGCGCCGCGTGAGATTCTTTGCAGCAGCTGTGACCTTTACTTCGTAGTCGGTCTCGATCTCGCTAATGCCAAGACCGCCCTCGCGCCTGGGTAGCGTGAGCATCATGACAAACGCCGTTTCCATCGGCGATCGGCATCCGTCCCGCACGCATTGGATGGCTTTTCGGGCAAGTTCGAGGCCCTTGCAGTCGATGAGGGAGTTAAAGAAATGTTTAAGGCTCGAAGTCGAGGTGAGCGCGAAGCGCTCGGTATAGGATGTCGAGGCATCGTGCCCAAGGGAATAGGCGCCACACAGTTCGAAGTAGTACTCCACAAGTTCTCGAAAGGGAAGATAGGTTGCGGCCTGAAGCGCACAGAGTTCGACGCCGACAATATAGATGTCGTCGGCAAGCTTGATAAAGCGCGAGCCCGCGAATCGCTTGGATGATACGTGGCACTTGCAGCCCGTCATGCTGCGCACGTTTGCGCGCTCGAACACCGTTGTATCGAGCGGGGCGTCGTTATCCAGAGCGACGTTGTGCCTGGCGAGCCAGTCGGCGGCAGAGTCGAGCAGCTCCTTGCTGGGGCGCGCCCCGTAGATCTTGGCAGGGCTGCAGGGCTCGGTGCCAATTGCGGATACCGAGTATGCGGCTTGGTAGACCGCTTTTGCCGTGTTATGTGAAAGCACGATACTCATACAGATAGCATGGCAGACCAGGCGGCGGGGTTCGCAATGAATGCCAAGGCAAAATGGCGCGGCATAACAAAAGCTGTCCAAGCGCTTGACGCCAATGATGGAGAAAGATGCTATTTGGAGCATTGTCGCAGCTCGCTGGCTACGCAGACCTCCACAACTGATGCTGGTCAGCATCATTTTGATGCAAAGGCGGCGTCAACAAAAATGTGCAATTTGGCTTGAACATGCGCAGATGAAGTTCTTGGTTATGCGGCGGCTAGACATCGGGGGCTGGAGGGCCATGTTGTACGGCGCGAAAAACGGGCCGATATCCGCTTGGACATCGGCCCGTTTTTGCGTCGCTTGAGAGGGGCGCCTCGGCGTGTCGCTTTTGCGTGGGGCGCTATGGTCCGGCAAGTGTTGCTCGCGAATGGCGCCTCTGCTTGGCAATCTACTTGGCAAACAGGTTCTTGAGGTTGAACTCGGCCTGCACCGTGCGGAGCATGAGGTCGGTGTCGTCGAGGCCCAGGTGCTGCTCGTTGGCGTCGGGCGCGAGGGTGCCGCGACGGCGTGCCCAGTTCTCGAGCGCGGCGGGTGCGGATTCGCGGGGGAGCGAGCGCACGTCGGCGTCCAGGCTGCGGCAGATCTGGCGCGAGTCGATGACGATAATCTTGCCGGCTCGGCGCGCCTCGGCATAGCCGTCCAGATGGATCTTGAACCAGCTGTCCTCAAAGGCGGCGTTGTGCGCCATGTACGGGTATTTCTTCATGAGCTTGAGCAGCTGCTTTTGCAGCTCCTTGTTCTCGCGGAAGGGCGTTTTGCCGTCGATGTCGTCCCAGGTGATGTGATGGATATTCGACAGCGGCACATCTTCGCCGCGGTAGATATCGGGCAGGCCGCAGTAGTGTGCCTCGGCGTCGTGCGGGACGGCGTCGCTGGTGAGCTCCATGATCTCCCAGCCCACGTTGATGATGTAACCGCGCTCGGGTGCACGGCCGGTGGTCTCGATGTCGATGCCGAGCACCGTGCCCTGGATGGGCTTGCGGGCGTACGCCACGCCGAGCGCGTCGCGGTCGCCGCGGATCTCGCGCATGACGGACGCGGCGGTGCGCTTTTGCATCTTGCCGATGGCGGCGCAGGTATCGGCGTCGGACAGGCCGCGCGAAAGCGTCGCGGGCGTCACGTTGCGCAGGCGCGCCTCGCCAATCTGGTCGCATAGGTCGCGGTTGCGGTCGGCCAGGTCGCGCACGGTGGCAAAGTCGAAGCCAGGGTCGCCCTCGGCGGTAAAGTACTCGGTCTCGAGCACCTTGAGGGCCTCTTCGCCTTTTTGACGCTCGGACTCCATGGCGGCGTGATCGCCATAGATGAACATGGGGATAAACGGCTGGCGCTCGTATTCGAGTGCTTGCGAAACGTTCATATACTGCTCCTTGGACGGGCCGCGTCGTGCGGCTCGGGGTCATTGAGATGTGGCGAGATGATAGTTTACCACAGGCAACTATTGGCATCACGCCTAGGACAACTACAATACCCTAGTTGACCGCTAGGACTTTTACAATGCTGCCGAAAGACACGAAAGGTTCCATCCGTCATGGATTTGCTGATTGATATTTTGCTCGACGCCGGCAAGGACACGCTCTCGCTGGTGCCGTTCTTGTTGGTGACATATCTGGCCCTCGAGACGTTAGAGCATGTGGCAGGCGATCGTGTCAACGGCGCCATCAAGCGTGCCGGCGCCGCTGGCCCCGTGGTTGGCTCGTTGCTGGGCATGGTGCCGCAGTGTGGCTTTTCGGCGATGGCGGCAACGCTGTACGCCGGTCGCGTCGTGACGTTGGGCACCCTGGTGGCGGTGTTTCTCTCGACCTCCGACGAGATGCTGCCACTGCTACTTGCCGAGCAGGTTCCCGTGCAGACTATGGCGATGCTTTTGGCTTCGAAGGCGCTGATCGCGCTGGTCACGGGCTTTATCGTGGATGCCGCCATTCGCGGCCTGCGTCGCAACGCCCGTGCTCATGCGGCGATCCGCCGTACCGTGTTGGGAACCGCTGCCAATCCGGCGCACGTTAACTGCGCGCATGACGATCACAGCGGCGGTGACATCATCGACGAGGTGGCCGAGGCGGGCGTGAGCGCCGACCACATCCATGAGCTGTGCGAGCGCGATCATTGCGGTTGTGATGAAGACGAGGACGAGCGTGACCACGGACATGGCCACGACCACGGACACGAGGGCGAGCACGAACACCACCACGGTCACTCCCACTCACACAAAGGCGCGCCTGTCCTGTCGATTATCCGCAGCGCGATTTCGCACACCGTACAGGTTTCGGTATTCATTTTCCTGGTGACGCTGATTCTGGTCGCCGTGCTCGAGACCTTCGGCGAGTCCGCGATCGAGCAGTTCCTGCGCGGCAACGAGACGCTCGCCGTCCTGGGTTCGGCGCTTGTCGGCCTCATTCCCAACTGCTCGGCGAGCGTGGTCATTACGCAGCTGTATCTGGAAGGCGCGCTGCAGCTGGCACCGATGCTCGCCGGTACACTCATTTCTGCCGGCGTGGGTTACCTGGTGCTGTTCCGCACCAACCGCAGCGCCCGCGAAAACGCCGTGTTCCTGGTCATGATGTACGTCATCGGCGCCGGCTGGGGCCTTATCCTTTCCGCCTTTGGCCTCTAAGTAGATGTTTGAGGTATTCCGTAAAAACTGGGGCATGCCTCAAACATCTACCGCCATGACCGGCGTTGGATGCGCGCCAATCGCCAAAACAAAAAGGTAGATTTTTATTCATGTCCCAAAAATCTACCTTGGTTAGCGCAGCAGGTCGGTGAGGTTGCGCTTAAAGCGGGCGCGGTCTTCGCTGGTGAAGGCTGCCGGTCCACGGGTGCGACCGCCGGCGCGGCGCACTTTCTTTTCTTCGTGACGAATAAACAGCTGCATATCGATGGTGGCTTTGTCGTACACGCGCCCGCGCACGCCGATGGCGGCGGCATCGCGACCGAGCACCATGCTCGCCAGGCCAATGTCCTGCGTCACGACCACATCGCCTGCCTGCAGACGCTCGATAATGGCAAAGTCGGCGCTATCGGCGCCTACGCTCACGTCGAGCGTTGTGACCCAAAAGCCACGTCGCGCGTGCTCGGCATCGCGCGGGTCGTCACGGCGAATGTGCCGCTCCAGGTTTTGCGTACTGTTACCGGCAACAACCACGGCAACACCCGCCCGTCGCGCGCAGTCGATCGACTCACGCGTGACCGGGCAGGCGTCGGCATCAATAAACAGCGTTCGCGGCATCTAGTGCACCAGCTTGCCAAAGCGGATAGCGCGAATAACCAGCGTCACGCCAAACACCAGGAGTGCAGCGCCGGTAAAGATGACGAGCATCTTTGCCGACCACAGCGGATAGATGAACACGAACACGCCGGCGATGATGGAGAGCGCGCCGCTCAGGATGGCGAGGGCGCGGTTGGAAGAAAGCTCGGACTCCAGAATCGACATGATGCCCTCGACAATCCAGCCAAAGCCGGCCACGACCACCACAAGCGTGCTGAGCGTCGCGGTCGAAAGCGCCTGGTTGCGCAGGATCACCACGCCGCCCAAGATGATGAGCAGGTTGGCGAGGATGCTCGTGACGCGCCAGCCGGCGGGCAGCAGCGGCTCAAAAATGGCGGTGAACAGCCTGACGCCAGCCGTGATCACAAAGTAGAAGCCCAGTACGGTCGTCAAAAAGACGAGGGTCTTAGCGGGTGCAAACAGCAGCGCGATGCCGGCGATGAGTGCGATGACACCCGTGGCGGCGTAGATCCAGCGCACGGCTTTAATCGCCTTGCCTGCCATGCTTTTCTCGTCAAATCCAAACAGACTCGATTGCTGGTCGTCATTCTTAAAGATGCCCATGAGGCCTCCTTTCCGTGCGGCGTAAGCCGCGATCGTTACAACCAGTATCGCCTAAAGGCGCTGGCGTATGGGCCGGGGAGGGCGAAACGTAACCCAAAGGCCCCGATTTGTTTCCGTTGTTCCCCACGTTGCAATTTTCTATTCAACAGGTGTAGAACATTGCAGCTCTGTTCGTTATTGCCTGCGTTTTAGGTTAGATTTTCCTAAGAACAATTGGCTTTTTGGGGGTCCCTATGAAAGAAGCAGTTCCCGTGGTGCCGTCGAGCGCCGAGTCGATGGCAAAGCAGGGTTGCGAAAAGCTTGGCCTGGATGCGTTTGATGCGCTGGTCCGTCGCGCCCGCACATGCCGCCGTTTTGACGAGTCCATGCGCGTGCCGCGCGAGTTTTTGCTCGAGCTGGCAGAGCTGGCGCACCTGGTCCCCTGTGGCGCCAATGCTCAGCGCTTGCGTTTTCATGTGGTGAGCGGTGCCGAGGACTGCGCTCGCGTGTTTGACGAGCTCGCATGGGCCGGGGCGCTCAAGGACTGGCCGGGTCCTGCCGAGGGCGAGCGTCCGACCGGCTACATTGCAATTCTTGCCGAGCGCACCGTTCCCGGCAAGCCCGCCGCGCCTATCACCGAGGTCGACACGGGCATCGCGGCTCAGACGATGATGCTCGCCGCGCGCAGCGCAACGCCCGAGGTGGCGGCTTGCATGTTCAAGGCCTTTACGCCCCGCGCGATCGATGCGATGGGGCTCGACGGCGACAAGTACGAGCTCAAGCTGATCATGGCCTTTGGCGTGTCGGCCGAGACCCAGGTTATCGACGCGATCGATTCCAACCCCGACGGTTCTATTAATTACTGGCGCGACGAGGCGCAGGTGCATCACGTGCCCAAGCGTCCGCTTGCCGACGTGCTGGTGTAGTTGCGTCGTTGCGGCGCGATCCGGCGGCAAACCACCACAAAGGTGCCTGTCCCCTTTGTGGTGGTGCGAGGGGAGGGCGTGTGTCCGATCTGTATTTGGTTCGGCATGGGCAGACCGAGCTTAACGTGCAGAACATTTTGCAGGGCTGGCAAGACTCGCCGCTCACGGAGCGCGGGCGCGAGCAGGCACTGGCGACGCGCGCGGCGTTTGAGGCGCGCGGTATCTCCTTTGACCACGCGTATTCGTCTCCGTTGGGTCGGGCGCGCCACACGGCCGAGCTGATCGTTGGCGAGGATCTTCCCATAGAGCCGGTCGATGATTTGCGCGAGTGGCGCCTGGGCACGCTGGAGGGCACATCAAATCGCGATATGCCGCCGCAGCCCTGGGGCGATTATCCGGTGGCCTTTGGTGGCGAGTCGGAAGGCGAGCTTCGGGCGCGCATGGTCGCGGCGCTGTCCCGTATTATGGCCCGACCGCAGCACGATCGTGTGCTTGCGGTCTCTCATGGCTCTGCCTGCCAGGAGTTTCTTAGATGCGTGACCGGCGGGGGAGAGCAGCCCGACAACGGTGCCGTTCTTCATTTTGGCTATTGCGACGGGGCGTTTTCGCTCCTTGATTGGTAACGAACGAAGGGACCCCTATGAACAAAGATCTGTATCTGGTCCGTCATGGACAGACAATATTCAACCTTAAACGCATTATTCAGGGATGGAGCGATTCGCCGCTCACGCAGTTGGGCTGCGAGCAGGCGGCGCGTGCCGGCATGTTCTTGCGTGCGCGTGGCGTTGAGCCCGATCACGCCTACACCTCGACGCTGCACCGCACCGAGCAGACTATCGCCAGCCTGTGGCCGGGCCTTGCCTACGAGCGTCTGGATGGCCTGCGCGAGTGGTTCTTTGGCGACTTTGAGGCCGAGCGCGTGATGCTGATGCCCGAGCGTCCGTGGCGTGACTTTTATCGTCAGTTTGGCGGTGAGGGCCAGATGCAGGTACGTGAGCGCATGGTGACGACGTTGACCGATCTTATGCGACGCCCGGACCATTCGTGCGTGCTCGCGGTGAGCCATGCCTCGGCCATCAAGGAGTTTTTGGATCACTCTAGGGGAGCGGCGGCCGACGAGCGCGAGCGCGTGCCGGGCAACTGCTCGGTTCTGCATTTTGCGTTTGACGATGCAACCGATACGTTTGAACTGGTCGAAGTCTTTACGCAGGAGGATTACGCGCGTGAGCTGGGGCTAGAGCCACTCGTGGCGGCAGCGGGCCCGCGGCGTGGGTAGCGCGGGTGCGGCGATGCGGTTTGCCGGCGTAATTGTTTGATGCGAAAGGGGCGGGGATGCATGCGCATGTATCCCCGCCCCTTGCTTGTTGAGCTGCCGAGTCTTTGTGCTGGGCGTTTAGGCCCCGTTAGAACCGTGCGATCTGGTGGGTGAGCAGACCCGTCGGAACCTGCGGCGCGCCGCCGCTGACCTGCGCGGCGGGGAACAGCACGGCCACGGAAAAGTTGAACGGCTCTTTGCCCGTGTAGGTGCCGGCTGCGCGGGCCTCATCGGCCAGCAGCTGCGCCGCCCCTGCCAGCGCGGCAGCGTAGGCGGGGTCGTCGGCCAGTGCCGGCTCCGGTGCCTGATCGAGCATGGCTCGGATGGCGGCAACAGCGTCCTCGCGCTTGACCTCCCATACGCGATGCGTAATGCCGGTGGGGTCGGTGACGGCATAGAGCGACGCGCCCTCTTTGGCGGCGCCCAGGATGATATCCATGACGGGCGAGGCTTCGTAGGCGAGCGACACGGGGCGCGGCTGCACCTTGAGCTCGGCGATTGTACGGGCGGCTGCGGCCGCATCTGCGGAAGCTGCGTCGCCGCCCGTCAGTACGCCGACCGGGCAAATTGCCACAACGCCCGTCACGCGCCCTGGCTCTCCGGAGCATTCGTACACGTAATACGCCGCACCTGGATCCTTGAGCATGAGCCCATCGGCAATCGCACCGCGCAGGGCGTCGTTGCCGCTCAGGATGTCGCCCATCTGCGGCAGCGCCTCGAGCACACGGTCCTGAGCCGGGCGGATGCAGGGAAACGGAAGAGCTTTCATGGACAGTCCTAACGCGCGAGTCGGTTTGTTTGCGGCTTATTATGCCCCAACTTGGCTATTCGCGCCCCAGAGCGTGTTGTCGGCGAGCGCGATCAGCACCCGCTGGCAGCGAACGATATCGGCGTGGGGCACATATTCGTTGGGCTTATGGGCGAGCGCGAGCGAGCCTGGGCCATAGCTCATGCAGTTGCGGTTACCCGTCTTGCCGGCAATGACGGCAGTGTCGGTGTAGCCGGTAAAGAAGCCGACGGTCGCGTCCGCGCCTGTCACGTCATCGGCGGCACGCTTGAGCGCGGCTAGAAGGGGAGAGACCGGATCGCGCTCGATGGCGGGGCGGTCGCCTGTCACGGTATAGCTTCCATGGCAACCGGGGACTGCGGCTTCGGCATCGGCGATGGCCTGCTCTACCATGCGCGTCGCGGCGGCCGTATCGGTCGGCGGCGTCAGGCGCATATCGACCCAGACCTTGGCGCGGTCGGGCACGACATAGGGGCGATAGCCGCCCTCGATCTGTCCAAACGTGATGGTCGAAGCCCCCAGCTCCTCATGTGCGGGCAGCGCCGCAAACGCACGACGAAGCGAGCATACGACTTTGGCCATGGCGGCGACGGCATCCGCGCCCTTCCAGGGCTGGCTCGCATGCGCCGTGACGCCGGTCATCTCGATCTCGAACCACGTGCGACCTTTGTGCGCCACCTGAATCTGTCCGTCGGTGGGCTCGGTGTCCAGCACCCATTCGCGCGAGCCGACCCAGCCGGCATCGATGGCGGCCTCGGAGCCGCGCATAAAGTCCTCTTCGTCGACCGAGCAAATAAGCGAGAAGCCGCGGTGGGGCAGCTCGCCATCCGCCGCCACGCGCTCGAGCGTATGGACCAGTGCGGCAATGGCGCAGGCCAGACCGCCCTTCATGTCGCAGGCGCCGCGGCCATAGAGTTTGTCGTCTCGCACGGTCGCCCCGAGTGGCGGTGTGTCCGCGTTCCAGCCATCTCCTAGGGTGACGGTGTCCATATGGCAGATATAGACCAGCCGCGCCTCGTCGCTCACACCCGGTACGGTGACCATAAGGTTGCGGCGCCCGGGGAGTACTTCGAACTCTGCAAACTGGACGGCATCGAGCGCAGGACTATCAAGCTGCGCCAGCTGCTGTTCAATGAGCCTCTTAATGAAGTGTTCGATCTCGCCCTCATAGGCGCCCGGGTCCGAGCTATCAATCTTCACGAGCTCCTGCGTAAGCCCCCAGGCAAAGTTCTCATCAACCATATGCAACCTCACAATCAGTTTGCTTCCAAAACCGATTGTAAGCCACCTGGAAGATTCGCGACGTGTGCGTAGCAGTATTAACCGTTCGCAGGCCGAGCCATCGCGTTTGGCGGCCGGGCAGGCTCACAAACGGCGCAGTGGGTACGTAGCCTTTATGGACGACATGCTGTGCGACATATCTGCCTTTCGGTATCACCGGATACCTCCACAGGTCTTGGCAATAATGCCGGACCTGCCCGATTCTGCGGACGATCCGCGCAGGGAGCATCTTTGTGAGCACCCGCTCGTCAAGCATTTCCTGGGCACTCCGCTACACGTGTTGGCGCAGGGCGTCTGCGGGCGCAAGGGCGGTCGAATTGTCAGGCATGTCTGGAACGGGGAGAGGCCGTTTGGCTCCGTGCGACAGACAGAGTTTGGCCTTGATGTTGCGTCCCCGCTCTTTACCCTGCTGACCATGGCTTCCTCGGTCTCAAATGAGCGCCTGATCATGTGCATGTATGAGATGTGCGGCACCTTTGCCGTGTGCAAGATTGCGCCTCAGGTAAAGTCGGCACTTGAGCAGGCATATGGGAGCCGGTGGGGTGACGCACGGTTGGGCTGGGAAAACGTAAAGGATGCCTCGGGGAATCCAACGGACTTGTGGAAGCGACCTCCCTTGATTGAACTCTCTGAACTTACAGAATTCGCCAATAAGATCCAGGGGCTCCGCGGTGCTAAATCGTTCACGCGTGCCGCGAAATGCATTACGGGGGTTGTGGCATCGCCGCTCGAGGTCCAGGCTTCGATGCTGTTTGGCCTTACGAGGTTGCGCGGCGGCGAAGGGCTGCGCCTTACCAATAACGTTGAGATTCGCATGACGCGCAGCGCCCGCCTGATTTCGGGGCTTGATAGGCGCTACGCCGATATCCTGCTGTCAAATAAGGACGGCAGCAGAGAGTGCCTGGTTGAATGTCAAGGTAAAGCCATTCACGGATCCATAGAATCCAAGATCTCGGACTCCGATCGAACGACGGCCCTTCAAGCGATGGGATATCCTGTCGTTCTGATGACCTATGGTCAGCTGGTCGACTCCGATGCCTTCCGCGTGGTGATGGAACTCATCATGTCCTATCTCGATGTGCCGTTGAAAGACAAGACGCCGCGGCAGCAGGAGCTCGAACGGCGGCTTCGTGAGGAGATTTTTATCGATTGGGCGGGAATGTAGCCGTGCGGGTGGAAAACGGTCGCGTGAGCTAGGGTTTGGTTACGAAAAGGCTTCAGTTGCTCTTTGAAATAGGCTTTAAAAACGCTACCCAGAACAAGTTATTTCGGAAAATGGACAGTCAACTTAAATTTGGCATATAGAGATCGATTTTTACCTACTAAAACCACTGATAAAGCTGTTTATCAGAGTAGGTGCGCTCAGTGATTTGGGCATGACTGTCGATTATCCGAAATAACTTGTTCTGGGTAGCACTTTTCCAGCCGTCGGGAACAACGAAATTCGCCCCCATTTCGTTAAAACGGGGGCGAATAGACTTCGTGGCTTGTCTGGCAGGCTTGGCGCCGACGCTACTTGATCACGCGTACGCGATACATCGACGGAATCTGCTTGAGCGCCTCGATGGTGCTGCTGTCCAGGTGCTCGTCGGTGTCGAACATGGTGTAGGCGTTCTCGCCGGCGGACTCGTTGGTCATGCGCTGCACGTTGGCGTTGTCCTTGGCCAGGATGGCCGTGATCTGGCCGATCATGTTGGGCACGTTGGCGTGCAGACAGGCGATGCGGCTTGCGGCGCGCGCCTTGCCCATGCTGCAGGCGGGGTAGTTGACGCTGTGCGCGATGTTGCCGTTCTCCAGGTAATCCTTGAGCTCGCTGATGGCCATATCGGCGCAGTTGGCCTCGGCCTCGCCGGTGCCGGCGCCCGAGTGCGTGGTGATAAACGTATTGGGCATCTTGACGGTCTTGGGCGTGGCAAAGTCGCAGCTAAACCAGCTCAGCTTGCCCTCGCGCAGGGCGGCGTCAACGGCGTCCTCGTCAATGATGGTCTCGCGCGCGTAGTTGATGAGCACGGCGCCCGGGGCCAGCAGGTCGATCTGCTCGGTACTGATCATGCCGATGGTGTCGGCCTTGCTGGGCACGTGCACGGTGAGGTAGTCGCAGCCGCGGCAGAGGTCCTCGAGCGTGCCCACGCGCTGCACCTCGCGGCTCAGCACCCACGCGTGCTCGACGGAAATGAACGGATCGTAGCCGTAGACGTCCATGCCCAGGTCGACGCAGGCGTTGGCGACCTTGGAACCCACGTTGCCCAGACCGATGACGCCGATGCGCTTGCCCTTGAGCTCACGGCCCACAAAGGCCTTCTTGGCCTTCTCGGCATCGACCTGAATCTCGGGGTCGTCGGCGTTGTCGCGCACCCAGTTCATCGACTGCACCACGCCGCGGCTCGAAAGCACCAGCATGCCCAGGACGAGCTCCTTGACGGCGTTGCTGTTGGCGCCGGGGGAGTTAAAGACGACGACGCCCTTCTTGGCGTACTCCTCGACGGGGATGTTGTTGACGCCGGCGCCGCAGCGGGCGATGGCGCGGATGCCCTCGGGCAGCTCGTAGCCGTGCAGGTCGGTGGAGCGCATCAGGATGGCGTCGGCCTCCTCGGCGGTGCCCACAAACTCGTAGCCCTCGCCAAACTCGACCTTGCCGTCTTTGGTTATGTCGTCGATGGTTTTGATCTTGCGCATGAAAAACTCCTTAGCGGGTTTGTTTATAACAAGTGGTTTGAAGTGGCTGGTCGGCCCGCGGGTTGCGGGCTAGTTAGATCGCGGACTCAAACTATGCTGCGCTTCGAAGTCCTTCATGTACGAGGCCAGTGCCTTCACATCTTCCATGGTTACGGCGTTGTAGACGCTCGCGCGCATACCGCCCACCAGGCGATGGCCCTTGACGTTTTGAATCTGGTGCTCGGCCGCGCCTGCGACAAAGGCCGCGTCGAGATCGGCGTCGCCGGTGCGGAAAGTGACGTTGGCGATGGAGCGGCTGCCGGCCTGCGTGGTGCCATGGAACAGCTCGCTGTGCTCGAGCAGGTCGTAGAGCAGGTTGGCCTTGGCCCAGTTGCGCTCGGCCATGGCAGCTAGTCCGCCGGTTTGCTCCACCCAGCGGAATACCTTGCCGCATACGTAGATGCCAAAGGTGTTGGGCGTGTTGAGCATCGAGCCCTTGGCGGCCTGGGTCTTAAGGTCCAGGTACTGCGGCGTCTGCGCAAAGGCTGGGCCATCGGCGATGAGGTCGTCGCGCACGATAACCACGGTCACGCCCGCGGCGCCGGCGTTTTTCTGCGCGCCGGCGTAAATGAGCCCGTAGCGCTCAACGTCGAGCGGCTGCGACAGAAAACAGCTCGAGACATCGGCGACCAGCGGCACATCGCCGCAAGCGGGCAGCTCGTGGTACATGGTGCCAAAGATGGTGTTGTTCTGGCAGATGTAGACGTAGTCGAGCCCGTCGCCCGCGGCCTCGGCGGCAATGCGCGCGTTTATGTCGGCCATGGCGGGAATGCGGTCGAAATTGGTGTCCTCGGAGCTCGCGAGCAGCACGGCCTCGCCGTACTTGGCGGCCTCCTTGTACGCCTTGTTGGCGAAGTTGCCGGTCACGACGTAGCCGGCGCGGCCGCGGCGCATGAGGTTCATGGGGATGCCCGCAAACTGCAGCGTGGCGCCGCCCTGCAAAAACAGGACACGGTAGTTGTCGGGGATGCTCAGCAGGCGGCGCAGGGTTGCCTCGGCGTCGTCGATGATCTGCTGGTACATGCTAGATCGATGGCTCATCTCGAGCACGGACATGCCGCAACCGCGGTAGTCCATCATCTCGTCGGCGATCTCGGCGAGCACGCTTGTAGGCAGCGCGGCCGGGCCAGCTGAGAAGTTGTGCATACGTGCCATCTTCTAGTTCCCCTCGTAGTCGTTTGAACGTTCGGGATACTTTAGCACAGTGGAGCGCCAGGCGCGACCGCATCACGGTAAAACTCGACTGCGCCGCTATGATTTACAGGATGGTTACATGGGGGAGGGGTGACCTTACCTGATGGCTCGCATCCGATCTGCCTCTGCTTTTGCTTGTTTCCAAGGACGCATGCGGCCGTTGACAAGGTCAGCTGGGGCTAAACGGTCTTGCCATTACGGACTCCTGAAGATGTGCGGACAAGTTGAGACGCGTGAGATGCGTGGCGCGTCCGCGCGACAGGTCCATTTTAATTGCCTTGGTGCCAAGGAAAATGAAAGGTCCTTCAGGCGTGCGCGATCGCCGTTCACCGATTAAAGCTGCCGCTCATCTGCATATGCACAGTTGATTTATTGCACAACAAAATGTTGCTAAACAAAAACGTTCGCAAGTGGCGTATGAAGTAATCATTGGCATAATTCTTCCTTTTTTTCCAATACAGCTAGTGGGTTGTTTGGGGAATATCGGGGGTCGTTTCTGTATGGACAACAATGCTGTGAGTGCAATAAACATTTCAATGGACGTAGACGCGTACTACGAGTCGCTCATTCTGGATGCGGTCGCGCAGGCCGATGCCCCACTGCACGATGCGCTGGTGCGCTCGAGCGTGTATCGCACCATCAATGACTCATACGAACGTGCACTAGCCCAACTAGTTATGAACGGCGAACTTTTATACGCTAACGGCGAGTACAGCATGGCGCCCGGTGCGGCCAAGGAGGTGGCGGAACCCGCAGGGGAGCCGGTGGCTGCTGATGCCATTGAGCTTGAGGCTGTTAAAAGCGAAGGTGCCGAGGGCGAAAACACTGGGGACGAGGATGTTGACGGCACCGTTGTTGATGACGAAAACGTTGAGTCTGAAGAGGCTGCGCCTGAGGCCGTTGAGTGCGATGACGAAGAGCCCGAAGCCGCAGAGCCTGAGACACTTGAGCGCGCGGCGGCTGCGCCGTGGGCCGACGACGCCGATATTGTAGAGCCCGAAGCGGTTGAATCCGTTACTCCTGAGGACTCTGCACCTAAGGCTTACGGTCCCATCTCGTTGCGTGCAGATTCGACCCTTGTGCAGTTGAAGGTTAATGAGCGCAGCTGGCCTATTCCCGTTGCCGTGGGTGTTTCGTATGACAAGAAACCGGCCGATGGTTTGTCCCTCATGGGATATGAACTGCCGACGGAGCCTGCAGAGGTGGCGGACGAGCAGCAGGAGTCGGCACAGGTCGAGCGTCCCGAGCTTGCGCTGTCCTCTGAGCCCCAGCAGCTGGTCATTTCCTTCTCTGACAACATTGAGGCTGCGAAGGCTGTCTCTGAGCCCGAGTCCGCCTCTGGGCCCGTGCAGCCTGGGCTCTCGCTCGAACCCGAGCTCGAGCCTGCAAATGGGCGCATGTCCGTTGAAGGGCCTGCGCCTGTTGAAGGGCCTGCGCCTGTTGAAGAGCCTGTTTCCGAACCCGAACCCGAACCCGAACCCGAACCCGAACCCGAACCCGAACCAGAGGCTGAGCCCGTTGAAGCCGCCGTCAACAAGCTCGAGCGTCCCAAGTACCTGAGCGGTTGGGATGACCCGCGCTGCGTGTTCGACAGCGAGACTCAAGTCGCCTTTCTCGATAAACAGAATATTCGCGATGTGTTTGGCCTTGTGCGAGAGTTGGGAGGACTGTCGGGGGCGAGTCTTCGCGTTGCATTTGAGCAAAGGCTCGAGTCATTTGCATTGCCGCTTTCTCCGCAGTATCGCGCGCAAGCGTCGGAGCTCGGCAAACTTTCGGGCAACGACAATTTTGCGTTTGATGTATTTGGGAACCTGCGCAGCATCGGGCGCGACTGCCGCATCTATGCGAACGTTAAGGGTCCGATCACCGAAGCGTTGAGCATGGTCTATACAAGTGAGGGCGAACCGTTGTCGCTGTGGAACCTTCCAATTACGCCGACACTTCAGCGCAAATTAAAACGGAATTTGAAGATTAATAACCTTCCCGAACTGCTCATGCACAACAGGGTGGAGCTTCGAGCGGGCGGTCTTGTCACACAGGAGATACATTCGATTAACGATGCCTTGAATGACTGGTCATCGGGACGTTTGCAATTAGGGAAAACCGAGCACGATATGAAGCTTGCCCGTCTGTCGGCAATAGGTGGATGGTACCCGGCACCCCAAACTCCATTCGACCGCATCGAGACAGTTAACAGATTTGCCGATGAGGCCATCGTGCGCCTGCAGCAGGAAGACTTGGTCGTGAACATTCCCTCGTTCCGCCTTCTCTTTTGTACCAGGCTAGCGGGGAAGCTCGCAGAAGGAAGAAATAAAGAGGCTGCTGCGAGCTCAACGCTTGCGGCATTTAAAGGGGAATACCCCGCCTATAATGCCGCTATTAAAACGTTTGAGCGTCTGGACTATGCGTCGGCTTGCCAGCACGTAGATATTGATATGGCTAATGAAATATCTACGTGCGAGAATGAAAATCCCGGAGATACTACCATTGGATCGGGCACTCGCGCTCAATCCAATACTGTGCCGGCCGGGTCTCTCGAGCCCCGTTTCGAGGGACATTCTTGCAAGGCAGGCCAGCTCGAATTTCAGAACATTACGGTGGAAGAAGCCCTCGAGCAGGTCTTTGACCGTAGGGCGGTAAACTTTAACAGGTGGTTTTCCGACCTTCAGTACGAGGACCGCATTCTTCTCGCTTACATGCTCATTGAGGATAAGCCCGAAAAATGGGTCGGTAACATTAACAAGTCTCCTGAGTATATTCGGGAGCGTTCTGATTTGCTCATGGCGGGGCGTCCGCGATTTGACATAGATGCATTTGGTCCGCTCTTTAAGACATACGAACTGTCTGCCGAGGAGTTTTACGAATTAACGCAGACTGCTCAGCCTGCTTTCCTGTATATGATTCGTGTCTACGGGCAGGGTGTTATTCCGCTTAAATACGCAGGGGTTGATAACGATCTGGAGCCGTCCATTCGTCAGGTGGTTCGTGCGTATTTAGCTTTTGCGGCAACCGAAAAGAATAATTGCCATGTAGAACAAAGAGACAATTTTGCTCGATACGCTGCAACTCCGGCTTTCAAGCCAGAGGTCAAAACAAAACGCGTTTTCGAGTCCAAGCCAGTGCTAAAGCCTGAACCTAAGGCCGTGTCGACGCAGGCTTCTAAGCTTGATCCGACCCCCTCACTAGTGCCCGAGTCCGAGCCGTCGCCCAAGATCGCCGCTGCCCCCGAGTCCGCTCCCGCCCCGGCTCCGGTACAACCGGCAAAGCCCTTCACCAGCAAAATCGAAGACCTTACCAAGAAAGGCCCCATGTCCATCGAGGCGTGGCTGGCGTTGCTGCCCAGCGATGATGCCGACCTGTTGCGCTGGATCTTTAGCGATAAGCCGCTTATGGATTACCCGCACAAGCCCGCCGGTCTTGGTCCGCTTCGCCAGCGTCGTGCCGACCTGCTGTGTAATCGGCCGCACCTCGACGAGGACAAATTCGCCCCGTTGTACCAGCGTTATGACCTTACCGAGGATGCGTTCTGCAAGATCACGCAGGCATCCCCGATGACTTTTGGCTACCTGAAAGCCGTTAAGGTATCGAACAAGTTTAGCCTCCGCCTTGCCGCCAACGATCACTCGTTGCCGCAGGAATGGCGTGATAGGGCGGCGCAGCTGAATCGTCATTCTTCTGCCGGCGTGCTCCGAACGCCCGTAAGTGTCGAGAGGGACAACACCTCCCAGCTCGAGCAGATCGCGCGTAAAAAACTGGGCAACTTCTCCACGCGCAGCGTCGCGCTGCGTGCCTTTGCCGAGTCTGGAGCCGTTGATGAGTATCACGACCTTAAAGATTTCCGCAACAGGTACCAGCTGTTTTTGGAAGACAACAAGTGCGGTTACAAACAGATGCTTTCGTTGCCTTCCGAGGACATCAGATGTCTTAACGAGCTGCGTGGCACGCACATGTTCCTGGTGGCGCGCGCCAATAAGATCCGCGCCTACAAGGTCGACAGCCGCTTTACGTCCGAGTTGCGTCAGATCCTGACGCTCGCCGTGGGGCGCAATATCGAGTGCGGCGCGGGCCTCATCCTACGCGAGAATCAGGAGCTGTGTGACCTCTACGACGTTCGCGACGACGAGGAGCTCTACGAGATTATCCGCTCATTTGTGCGTCCGGGTTCGGTGCCCGGCTTGGAAATGGGCTCGATGCCGCTGATTCGCCTCGGCAAAACGGACCGTAAAAACCAAATGCTCGATGTGCTGCGCGACGCGGGCACCGAGCTGTCGCGCGAGGAGTTTGCCCAGCGCTATGCGGACAAGTACTGCGTGGAAACGAGGACGGTCCGCGGCAACTACCTGCGCGACATGAACGCATATCTGCGCAACGGCCGCTACTCGTATGTCGAGAGCAACCTTACGGACGAGCAGCAGCAGTTCATCAAAGATATGGTGACCGAGGACTACGTCTCGCTACCGTATGTCGCAGCGAGTTTTGCTGCCAAGTTTGGTACCGCATCCGGGCGACTCATTAACGATCAGTCACTGGCGCCTCTTGGTCTGGAAATCTCCAGGGACCTGATAGTCAAGGAAGGCGTGGACCTGCGTCAGTCGTTTACGAACCTGCTTATGTCACGCGACAGCTTTGCCTACGGTTCCCCGGGCTTTGGCGACGAGGTCATCAACCATCCGGAATTTAGGAATGCCATTACGCCGCTGCTGCGCAACTTTACCTTTATCGAGTGCAACCACGATTCGTTTATTTCGCTCAAGCGGCTGAACGAATCGACAGGTATTCGACGTATTGACCTGGGCAGCTACGCGTATTCCCTGTTTGCCTGCACAGAGCCTGACGTGCCGTTTACGGTGACGAGCCTGCGTAAGCAGGGCTTTATGCATAAGCTCCATGCCGTGGTCGATGAATGTGGTTTTGACAATACGTTTTATGACTCAATCGTTCTGTACGGCCTGGCTCATGAGCAAATAAGGCGTACCCGCTTTAGCGGAGTTTACATGTTCTGTCGCAAGGAGGGGGCGTTTTCGTCGGGCGACGCGGTCGAATACGTCGTGAGGCAAAAGGGGCCTATCGAGGTGGGGGACCTGATCGATGCGTTCCAGGATGACTACGGCGTCGTAATAACCGCAGCCGATATTAACCGAGCCGTCCAGGACAAGGGGCTGTTCTACAACGAGGACCTCGACATGGTCATGCTCAGCAAAAGGATGAACGCAGAATACCTGCGCGAGCTGTATATCAAAAACAACCAATAGGAGGAGTCAACATGAACCTGCTCGAGATGATCGGCGACGGCGTCAACATTAAGCCGACCGGTGCCAACCACAAGATCGTGATCGACGGCAAGCCCGAGATGTATCCCGTTTACAGCATTAAGCTTGAGTTCCTGCGCTATAACGTGCAAAACGACCGCATCGCCTCGTGGATTAGCCGCTATAAGGCCGAACATGGCGAGGGTGCGTTTAATGAGCTGGACGTCGCGGCCTGCAACGACATCATTGAGGGTTTTATCGTCGACAGCAACAAGGATGCTATCGAAAAGACGCAGCGTAGCATTGCCCTGCGTTCGCAAGAGCGTCCCGGTGTGGTGCTGGCCGACGGCCTGATCGTCGACGGCAACCGTCGCTTTACCTGCCTGCGTCGTCTTGCCGCCGAAAACCCAAGCTTTGGCTGGTTTGAGGCTGTCATTTTGCCTGAGAGTCTGGGTAACGATTCCAAGAAGATCAAGATGCTGGAGCTTTCGATTCAGCATGGCGAGGAAGAGAAGGTCGGCTACGACCCGGTCGACCGCCTGGTGGGCATCTACAACGACATCATCAGCTCCAACTTGCTCTCGAAGGAAGAGTACGCCCAGTGCATTGGCGTTGAGCCCAAGGAGCTCGAGAAGGAGATTGTAAAAGCCCGCTATATGAACGAGTTCCTGGAGTTTGCCAACGCCAAGGACCAGTTCCACCTGGCGCGCGAGCTCAAGGTTGCCGGCGTTATCAACGACCTGCAGGGCGTGCTAAAAAAGTGCAAGAGCGACGATCAGGAAGAGGACGTTAAGAACATCGTCTTTGCCAACATGATTGCCGAGCCGCAGGGCGACATCGTGCGCTTTGTCCGCAAGATGAAGCCGATTCTGGAAGGCCCCGACGCGGATCGCTTTATCGAGCGCGAAAACGAGCTGGCCTTTGAGGTTGCCGAGCGCCTGAAGAACAAAGAGATCGTGACCTCGACCGACATCGCCGAGATTCGCGACGATGTTCAACTGGCGACAGCCTTCCGCGAGGTTATGGAGTCGGCCGAAAACACCACCAAGATGAACAAGGCCCTCAAGTCGCCTTCGCTCTCGATCATTCGCGCCATCAGGGATCTTGATCAGGTGGAGGAATCGACCTTTGGCTTGCTGCCTGCGGACGAGATTGCCAATATCGCCGCCGAGGTCGCCAAGCTCGAGGCAAGGGTGCATATGATCAAAGACAAGATTGCGTACAAGATGGGCGGCGAGGAGGCCTAAATGAAACTGCGCCTCTCGTATAGCGACGGCATTTCCGTCGTGCCGCTCGACATGACAGTTGAGCAGCTGCGTCGCGAGCCGGTCTGGAAGATTCGGCTTTCGGCACTGCGCCGCTATGCGCCGAGCTATCGAGAGGCGGACGTGCTCTTTCCGCTGGCGATTGACGACCCGGGCGCCAAGCGCATCGTCGAGCTGCTGCAGCAGGCGGCAAGCTTTGGCGTGGAGTGCCAGGTGGACCCGGACTTGCTGCGAGGCCTTACGGCGCGTGAGGACTATCTGCGCGAGAAGGCGCGCGTGGGCCTGCTGATCAAGGCGCACGATGAATCGGTGGCCGATCGCTTTGATGAGTTCCGCCGCGCCGAGGACACCCTGATGCAGCGCCCGCTTAAGGACCGTCAGCTGTGGGATGCGTTCTTTATGAGCGCCATGGGCCGCAGTGCCAACTTCTCCGTTCCCGGTTCGGGCAAGACGGCGTCGGTCCTGGGAACCTTTGCCTACCTGCGCGAGCGCGACCTGGTCGACCGCATCATCGTGCTTTCGCCCAAAAACGCTTTTGGCTCGTGGCGCGACGAGTGGGCCGCCTGTTTTGGCGCCGACCGCCCGCTGCGTTCGCTGTGCTTTCACGACCCCGAGTTTCGCGGTCGTTCCACGCGCGACAAGTACAGCACTCTGCTGTTTGACTACAAGCGCTACGACATGATCCTGCTCAACTACGAGTCGGTCGCGCTGGGGGAGGCGGCAGCGCGCATTGCGGCCGATCGCGCCCTGGTGGTATTTGATGAGGTGCACAAGGTGAAGCGTGTGGGCGGCAAGCGCGCGGCAAGCGCGGTGCAGATTGCCGCGGCGGCGCCGTACTTTATCGCGCTTACCGGTACGCCGATTCCCAACTCGTTTGAGGACCTATACAACCTGCTCCACTGCCTATGGCCGCGCGACTACAACTGGTACTTTGGCATGAGCGCCAATGCCCTTAAGTCGACGAGTGAGGACGACGTTGAGCATATTAACGAGTCCATCGCGCCGTTCTTTTGCCGCACCAATAAGCATCAGCTGGGCGTGCCGCAGGCCAACGAGGACCATCTGGTCGATGTGCCGGTGGAACGCTGGGAGCAGCAGCTGCTCCAAAAGGTGCTGCGTACGCTTTCGGGCGAGCCGTTCGAGATGATCATTCGCCTGCTGCAGCTTTCGTCCGATCCGCGCATGCTGGCCGAGGACCTGAGCGCCGGCGACTATGCCGACCTGTTCGATGGCGAGGTGCAGACGGGGGCGGGCAAAGCGCTGGAAGGTCTGCAGGTGGATGACCGGCCCACAGCCAAGATGGTCGCCTGCCTGGACCTGGTCGAATCGCTGGTAGCCCAGGGCAAGTCAGTCATCGTGTGGTGCATCTTTAAGCGCAGCATCCGCAATGTGGTGCACGAGCTGCACGAGCGCGGCATTACGGCTCGTGCCATTAGCGGGTCGACCGATATGCCCACGCGCGCCCGCATCATCGACTCGTTTAAGGCGGGGGAGACGAGCGTGCTGGTCACCAACCCGCACACACTGGCCGAGTCGGTCTCACTCCACGGCGTGTGCCACGACGCCGTCTACTTTGAGTGCAGCTACAACCTGGTGCACCTGCTGCAGTCCAAGGATCGCATCCACCGCCTGGGCCTGCCGCAAGAGCAATACACGCAGTACCACTACCTGCGCGCCGTGTACGAGCGCCGTGGCGGGACCTGGTCGCTCGACCGCAACATTTACGAGCGCCTGCAGTACAAGGAGCGGGTCATGCTCGACTCGATCGACCGCGGTACGCTGGAGCCCGGCTATACCGACGAGCGCGATCTGGAACTGGTGTTTAAGGGCCTGTTTGACGACGAGGGCCAGCGGAGCGAGGTTAGCGATCAAGGCATCGCGGACGATATGCAAGAACCCAAGGAGATATAACGATGCAGAAAGCCTTTCCCATCTTTGTTATGGAGCTGTTTTGTGACGGCTGGCTGTTCTTAACGCATTCCGATGTGACGTGGGATGGATCGTCGCACGCCGTTAAGCGTATTCGTATCAATGCCGACAAAAGTGAGCGGCTCCTGAGCCATGTGCGCGAGCACTTTACTGATGTTCCGAGCAACATCGATTTGTGCCAATACGTCGGTGCCACGCTAGAAGAGCTCGAGAAGCATGCCGAGCCGGTTGTTCCCCGCGACGTTGTTTCGCCCCGTTTGCAGTTGCTGTTTGAGGGCGACTTGACGCCGATTACGCTGGTGCAGCTCATATGTGTGGGCGACTGGCTTTCGGTGCGTCAAGGCAATGAGGGCGAGATTCGCGTTACCTACGACGAGCGTCTGGCGCAGCAGATTTCCGGGTTTGGCCTGTTTATGGCGAGCTTTGTCGAGTCGCTTTGCTCGCAGAGCACTATGTTGAGCGACGGATCGGTTGCCACGGTGTTCGATGCAAGGCCGGCAACGGAGCCTGGCATATGCGCGTTTTTGGAGATGGGTGATGCGGTTTCCGCGGAGCCCGAACCCGAGGAGGCGCTCGACGTTGAACGGGAGCTCGAGCCCGAGCCTGAGCCAGAGCCAGAGCCTGCACCGGAACCTGCTCCCAAGCCCTCTGCAAAAGAGCAAGAAAAGCTGCGCATCGCAAGGGAGGTAAAGGCCGCGCGCGACAAGATGGAAGAGCTCGACAAGGCACGTGTTGCTTTGCTCAACCAGCTGCTTGTGCTGCGCCATAAGCATGAGCAGCTTTCCAATCAGCGTGGTTGGAATACGATAGTCGAGATGGGAGAAATCGGCAGGCAGATCGATGCGCTGAGCGGCCAGATCGACCAGCTCGACGAACAGCTCCGCGACGCGCGCCTTGCCTACGCCGAGACCCGCGCAGCGTCGCTGCAAGCGCTCAAGGAACTGGGTCAGTAAGGCAGCAACAACCCTCACGACCCCGTACTTAAACGGTATGATTGGAAACATGTTTGCATCGCCCCGATGCAAATAAAAAGGCCCGAACCCTTGGAGTGTGTCCTGTGGATAACACCGAAAAAATATCACTGGGAGGCGTGCTCACGCGCGAGCAGTTTTTGCTGCCCGAGATGCGTATCGTCGCCGCGTTGCGTCTTGATGGCGTGAGCGACGACGAGATCATTGCGCGCGTTAAGCACGACAACCTGTTTCAGTATCCCACCGAGCGCATGCTGGCCGACCGCGCCCGCGTGTGCCTGCGCCGCTTTGATGCCGTAGCGCTCGACGAGGCGCAGTGCGCTGCCCGCGGTATCGACAAAGACACCGCCGATCAAGCGGTCACGCGCATCATGGACCTCATCGCCAACGGCATGCCCGACCAGGCGGCCCAAGCCAACCTGTTTGCCATGATGTGCCGCTACACCATGGTCCGCGAGCTCATCCAGGTGGAGATTGGCGAGCGCATGGCCAGCTTCGACTACAACTTTACCGACGTTGACCTTAACGCGTTTGTCACCCGTTTTCAGGTTGAGCACGCCGAGGCCGTCAAATGGTCCGATGCTACGCTGGGACGTATAAAAAGCACCCTGCGCCAGATTCTGCGCAGCGCCGGTTTTAAGGCATCGCAGCGAACCGATACGCTCCAGCCCCTGCTGTTGGACCCCGACGTGGAACAGGCCATCCGTGACCTGGGCGACAGGGACGCCCTGGCCGCACTCACCGGGCAGGTGATGTAGACATGGCAATGAACCAGCCGCACATTCGCCCGCGCAACCGCGCCGAGCGCATACATGAGGACTTTGACCATCGCCGCGAGGTGCTGCGCGAGCGCCTGCAAGACCAGGATTTCTTGGTCAACAAGGGCATCGGTAACGAGATTGGCTTCTACACGTTTTGCTACGATCCTTCGCTGGAGTTTGAGTGCCGCGCCTACGTGGACGAGCTCAAAGCAGATGCCCAGGCCGGCAAACTGCCGTGTAATCTGCAGGTCTTTAACCTGTACGACGTGATGCTCGAGATTTGCGAGCAGCGCCGTATTTTGCGTGCGATTCCCCGGCGCGAGGCAAAGGTCGGCTCGGAGGCCCAGATTAAAGAGCTCCAGAAGCCCTGTAGCTCCAAGAGCTTTGCCCAGTACCTCTTGGAGCATACCCAGCCACATCGGCCCGGCGACGTGATCTTGCTCACGGGTGTGGGCGAGGTCTTTCCGCTACTGCGCGTGCACAACCTGCTCAACGACATGCTTGCCGATTTTGGCACCGTGCCCGTCGTCGTCATGTATCCCGGCAGCTTTGATGGCCGCCAGCTCAAGTTGTTCAACAAAGAGAACGCCAGCAACTACTACCGCGCGTTCGATATTTCTTAGGAGCGACAGATGATTATCCAAGACCTGTTTTCCAAGGACATCAACCGTTCCATCAACGGCGTCGTTAAGGTGCAGGACGCCAGCGACGAATCGGTGCGCCAGGAGCTTGACGAGTACGTGGTGACGCGCGAGCTGCAGGGTCATTTTGCGCACTTCTTCGAGGCGTACGACAAGGCCCTCGACGTTCCCACCGACAATATGGGAGTGTGGATCAGCGGCTTCTTTGGCTCCGGTAAATCGCACTTCCTTAAGATGCTCTCGTATCTGCTGCAAAACGATGAGATTGCCGGCAAGCGCGCCGTCGACTACTTTGATGGCAAGATCTCCGATCCCATCGTGGCCGCCAGGGTTCGTCGTTGCTGCGAGGTTCCCACCGAGGCGATCTTGTTTAACATCGACAGCAAGGGTGGCCAGTGGAAAGAGGGCGACACCTCGCGCACGGCCCTGCTGCGCGCCTTTGAGCGCGTGTTCTTTGAGCACCTGGGCTTTTTTGGCGAGGACCTTAAGCTCGCGCGCCTGGAGCAGCATATCGACAGCAAGGGTAAGACGCAGGAGTTCCGCGCTGCCTACGAGCGCATTGGCGGCGGCAACTGGCTCGAGGACCGCGAGAGCTATAGCTACTTTGAGGACGACATCGTCGAGGCCCTGCAAGAGGTGCTGGGTATGAGCGAGCAGGCAGCGCGCCACTGGTTCGACGGTACCGAGGACGACGCCATCGCTGCCGATACCTTTGCCAATATGGTCAAGCAGTATGCCGACAAGCGCGCCGAAGAGTGCGGCGGCGAGTTCCGCCTGCTGTTCATGGCCGATGAGGTGGGTCAGTTTATTGGCTCCGATGCCGACATGAGCACCAGCCTTATGCTGTCGCTGCAGACGCTCGTCGAGGAGCTGGGCAGCCGATGCGGTGGCCGCGTGTGGGTTATGGTGACCAGCCAGGAGGCCATCGACGAGGTCGCCATGATCGTGGGCGACGACTTCTCCAAGATTCAGGGTCGCTTTAACACGCGCCTTTCGCTCTCCAGCTCCAGCGTGGACGAGGTTATCCAGCGCCGCGTGCTGCAAAAGAACGATGCCGCCTCGGCAAAGCTCCAGCAAGACTATGAGGCCCAGAGCACCGTGCTCAAAAACGTATTCTCCTTTGACGGTTCGCGCGGCGACCTGATTGGCTATGCCAGCCGCAAGGACTTTACGGATAGCTACCCGTTTGTGAACTACCAGTTTAAGGTGCTGCCCGACGTTATGACCGAGGTGCGCAAGCACGGCGTCAAGGCCAAGCACATGTCTACGGGCGAGCGCTCCATGCTCTCGGCCTTCCAGGAATCGGCCCAGGCCATTCAGGACCAAGAGGTAGGCGCCCTGGTGCCGTTCTGGCGCTTCTTCGATACCATCGCCAAGGACCTAGAGCACGGCGTGATCCAGGTGGTCACGCGTGCCGAGCGTGCGGCCGAGGATGGCCGTGGCCTTAAGGCCCAGGACGTTAAGGTCCTAAAGCTGCTGTACCTGATCCGCTATATCGACTACATCAAGTCCAACGTCGAGAACATCTCCATCCTTATGGTCGACGGCATGGACGTGGACAAGGCCGCCCTTAAGGACCGCGTTAAGGAGTCGCTCAACCGTCTGGTACGCGAAAACTACGTGGCACGTCAGGGCGACACATACAACTTCCTTACCGACGAGGAGCAGGATATCTCGCGCGCTATTAGCGAGACGCCGGTAGATGCTGCCCTGATTATCGAGGGCATTAAAAAATCGCTCTTTAGCGGCATCTATACGGCTACCAAGCTGCGCGTGGGCGCCAACGACTTTCCCTTCGACCGCTATGTAGACGACTCGGTCTATGGTGTGGCCCAGGGCGGCATGAAGCTCAACGTAGTCACGGTGGCAGATGACCTCTCGCGTGCCGACGATGCCGAGCTCGCCGTCAAGTCGGCCAATATCGCGCTGGTGGTGCTGGCAGACGACATCGACTACTTCGACGATCTGCAGAATGTGGCTAAGATCCGCAAGTATCGCAAGACCATCAATACCGAGGCCCTGGCGCCTTCGACCCAGCAGATTATCCAGGCAAAGATGAAAGAGGCTACTTTCGTTGAGCGAGAGGCAGCCAAACTGCTGGAGGAGGCCGTGCTACATGCCCGTGTGGCTGTGAATGGTTCCATGGTTAACATTCGCGCCACCAAGCCCGCCGATGTGTTTGACCAGGCCCTGTCAAAGCTGACGGATGCCATCTTTACCAAGGCCGACTACATCGCCGACCCCGCCAAGACCGACGAGGACATTCGCGCCACGCTGCGCGGTGCCAACCAGGTGGCGCTCGACGGTCAGAGCTCCCAGAACGCCCGCGCCGAGAAGGAGGTCGCGGACTTTTTGCATGCCCAGACGCGCCTGTCGCTGAATACGACCATGGGTGACCTGCAGCGTAAGTTCCAGGGTGCCCCCTATGGTTGGCGCGAAATCGACATTGCCAACGTGGTGGCACAGCTGGTGGTTTCGCAGCGTGCGATCATTACGGCTGCCGGCGCCAATGTTGCCCCCGCAGATTTGCGTATGGTTACCTTCCTGCGCAAGGATGCTGACAAGGCCCAGGTGCGCGAGCGCGTTAAGATGAGCGATGAGCTCATCAAGAAGGTCAACAGGGTGCTGCGCGAGACCTTCGATGCCAAGCGTGATATTTCCAACGAGGACGAGCTTACCGCCACGGTGGTCGAAACGCTTACGGGCTACAAGAACGAGTGCGTGGAGCTCACGAACAACAACTTTACGGGCTTGGCCCCAGCCTACCCGTACCCGGGCCTAAAGGTGCTGGAAGATGGCATTACGCTGACCACGCGCCTGCTGGACAACCAGAACGATGCCCAGGCGCTCTTCAATGCTTTCGTAAAGGCACAAGACGATTTGGACGATTGGAAAGAGGGCTACGACCAGGTCGTGTTCTTCTTTGAGAGCCAAAAGCCCGTCTTTGATAAGGCCGTTGCGTTTATGGGCCTTATGAAGGACGAGGGCTTCTACATGGACTCTAACGCCCAGGCGGTTGAGGCCAACAAGCGTATTGAGCAGATTCTTAAGAGTCCGCGTCCGTACCGCGAGATCTGCAAGCTCCATGACCTGATGGAGCCCGTCATGGCTGCCCATAAGCAGATGGTCGATGCCAAGCGCAAGGAGATGCTGGACGACATAACCGCACAGATGGCCCAGGTGCACGAATATGCCCAGAGCCAGGACGGCTATGCCAAGCTGGCCGAGCGCGCCATTGAGGACGCGGGCCGTATGGCTAAGTCGTTTGAGAGCCGCGTTCACGCTGCCACCAAGGCGAGCGAGCTTGCCGCGCTGAAGCAGCAGCTGATTGAGTATTGCGATCGCGCATGCGAGAACATCGATAAAGCTATCGATGAGGAGAAGGCCCGCCAGCAGCGTGAGAGCCGATTCGTAGAAGTCACGCCCAACGGTGAGACCGTTACTACGATCAAAGACCCGGGCAACGATGCTACGGCGACCGTCGAGCCTGCACCCGCTCCTGCTCCCAAGAGGATTAAAAAGCTGCGCCTGGCCGACCTGGGCGAGCGCAAAAAGCTACAGAGCGAAAGCGACATCGACGCCTATCTTGCCCAGCTCCGCGTGCGCTTGCTTGCCGAGCTGCAGGGCAACGACGCCATCCGCCTGAGCTAACCAAGAACCACCGGGGAAGGGCAGACCGTCATGAACGATACCGCCATCAAGAACTACTGCATCTGGGCCCGCAACGAGCTCATCGCCGGCGTCGAGGCCCGCATGAGGCTCTACGGCGTGGCCGAGGGCGCCGAGCCCGCCGGCGCGACGGCGGTGGGAGGGCGCGCCCTGTCCCCGGAGGAGACCGGGTGGCGCGACGCCCTGCTGCGAGCCGCGGCAGAGGAGGGCTTCGACCACCTTCGCGACCGCGCCGCCTACACCTGGTTCAACCGCATCGCCGCCGTGCGCTACATGGAGGTTCACGATTTCCTGCCCTCCCGCGTGCGCATGTTCACCCGCCCCGCCGCCGACGGCTCCTGGGAGCTGGGCAGCCAGGCCGCGGACGAGGCGCTCGACGTGGAGATCGAGGGGGCGGACCCGGTGCGCGTCGCCGAGCTCAAGCAGGCCGGCGAGGACGGGCCGCTGTTCCGCTACCTGTTCCTGGCCCAGTGCGCCGAGCTCTCAGGGTGCCTGCCCGGCGTGTTCCAGCCCGTGGACGCCTGCATGGCGCTGCTGCTGCCGGCCAACCTCATGGACCCCGACGGCGTCATCGGACGCATGGTGGGCGACATCCCCGAGGAGGACTGGGAAGACGTCCAGATCCTGGGATGGATGTACCAGTACTACAACTCCGAGGTCAAGGACGCCTTCTTCGCCTCCAAGGCCAAGGAGACCCCCGACACCATAGGCCCCGCCACCCAGCTGTTCACGCCCGACTGGATCGTGCGCTACATGGTGCAGAACTCGCTGGGGCGCCTATGGATGCTCAACAACCCCGGAAGCCCGCTTCGCGACGAGATGGAGTACTACATCGAGCCCGACGAGACGCACGAGGACTTCATCAGGATCGGCGGCCCCGAGGACATCTCCCTGTGCGACCCGGCCTGCGGCTCGGGCCACATCCTGGTCTACGCCTTCGAGCTGCTGGCCAAGATGTACCTGGAGCGCGGCTACCGCGAGCGCGAGATCCCCGGGCTCGTCCTGTCGAAGAACCTGCACGGCATGGAGATCGACCCCCGCGCCGCCCAGATCGCGCGCCTGGCCCTGGCCATGTGCGCCCGCGGGCTGGACCGCCGCTTCTTCGGCCGCGGCGTGCAGGCCGACATCGCCGTGCTCGCCCCGGTGGCGCTGGGGGAGGGCGACGTGCCGCAGGGCAGCGCGCTCGAGAAGAGGAAGGACCTCCTCGACGCCCTGGCGCACCTGGACGAGGCGGGCTCGCTGCTCGCCCCGGGCGAGGGCGACCTCGCCGCGATCCGCGAGGCGATAGAGCTCACCGGTTCCGACGGCCTGTTCGGCAGCAGCTCGAGGGAGAGGCTCCAGCGCGCCCTTTCCACCTGCGAGACCCTGGCCCGCCGCCACGACTGCGTGGTGGCCAACCCGCCCTACATGGGCAGCTCCAGCTTCGGCCCCTTCATGTCCAAGTGGGTCAAGAAGAGCTACCCCGACGTCAAGAGCGACCTGTGCACGTGCTTCATCGAGCGCAACCTTTCGCTTGCCAAGGTGGGTGGTTTTGCGTCCCTAGTCACATCCGACACATGCATGTATCTCTCCTCGTTCGTCGCGATGAGGACCTCACTTGTCGAGAACAACACGATTCTCACCTTTGTTGACACGCGCGGAACCAATGCACACCCTGACGTCTTTGACGCAAACGCCATCTGGGTGCTCCGTCACGGACGGCTCGATGGGTATGAGGGCAGCTATTTCAAACTGAATCATCGTATCCCGGAAAAGGCCGGTGCCCTTCTCGAGGCGATCCAAAACCCCGACTGCGGCTGGTTCTACCGCCGCGACGCCGAGACCTTCAAGCAGATCCCCGGCACCCCCATCGCCTACTGGTTCCCTCATCCTCTCTTTAATGCCTTTGTTGAGGGTCGTTCTGTTGATGAAGATTCCGACTATACGGGTAGCCCGAATATTACTGGTGACAACGATAAGTATCTTCGTATGCATTGGGAGATTTCCAAGAAGGATAGGGGCTCAAAATGGAAGGTCTATTCAAAGGGCGGTGATTTTAGACGCTGGTATGGCAACTTGTTTCATGTAATTGATTGGAGCGAACCGGCTAGGCGTTTTTACTTAGACAACAAGACCTCGACGTTGCTGCCTGAGAGATATTGGTACCAGGGTGGCATAACCTATACGATGCTTACTTCTGGCAAGGCTTGTTTCCGCTATATCGACGATGGCTGCATCTGGGATAAATCTGGACCGGTAATTTGTCGTTTGGGAAAACACCTAAACGTCTGGCTCGCATTCTTAAATTCAAAGATTGCCCAGCAGTGTCTCGATGCGCTTAATCCCACTTTGAATCTTCAGGTCAAAGATGTTAAGGCCTTGCCTCTTTTGAACGGCTGCGATCAGCTTGAGGGCTCTCCTCTAGTTGATGAATGCATCTCAATTTCAAATCAAGACTGGGATTCGTCTGAAACCTCGATGGATTTCAAACGTCATCCGCTTTGTTAGGGGAGCGACTGTCATGACCATTCAGCCGTGCATCCAGAAACGTTTCGTTCGCGAATTCTGTGGCTATTATGATGAACTCGAAAAGCGGCTTGCCTCGCTTTCGCACTATATTTCCTTTGAGCAATCTAACGGGTTGGTTTATTCAAATGAATTGCTGACGTTGCTTCAGTTGATTGGCAGCGAGGTTGATGTTTGTGGGAAAGCCATTGCTGAAGTTTCAGATGCGTGTCCCGATCTAGATAAGTGCAATATACAGAAGTGGGGATTTTATATTCAAAGAGTGATTCCCGATATGAATTGCATCCAAGTCCAAACTCCTATCGAGAATGCATATTGTCCCTGGGCCAAATTCAGAACAGAGCAGTATGTTGACGCTAAAATGCAATTAGGTTTCGCTATACGAAGGATTCGTCTCCTGAAGGGGAGAGTCCTGAATGGTGGCGTGCCTATAACTCCGTAAAACATCGACGGAAGCAGCTCGTTAAGCCGGAAAAGTCTGAGTATGAAAGCGCTAACCTTAAGAATGTCATTCATGCTCTTGGAGGTTTATATGTCATGGAGCAATGCTTTTTGAGCCAGTTTGATGCTGCAGTTATTGAAACAGTGCTGCCTTCTTCTCTGTTTCAACTCATCGACGCATAGGATATTTTGAACTGCCCTTTTCTCAGAGTATCCAGGTTGGCACCAATGATTGTCATGAGTATTCGTCCGGATCGACAAGGGCTTCTCGTGATTCGCGATCGCGACTAATTTCGGACGATAGGATGTGGTTGAGAAGTATTTCTTGGACAGCAACGGGAGGCCTAATGATGATTTTGCCAAGGAGGTTCCTGGCATTAGGCAATCAGTTGCTATTTCTGATGCGCCAAAGGTCTCTAGTCTTCCGAATCTCTTGATGTAAAATCTTAGGTGAACGAAAAACGGTTCGACTGTTTTGCAGGGGGCTTCTCGTATTGGGACGCCCTCTATTTTTATGTAGCGACGCTGTGAGTTTTGCATGGGAATTGTCGAATCGATGCCAAATCAAGCTAATTGAATCAGCTTTGGACCTTCTAGTCTGTTTGCGTCTTCCGATTGCATTCGATGAGTGCAGCACTAATCTATGTCCCATTTGTTCCGCCGTCACGGTCGTAGCTCAATATCAACCGCTCACACTTGTTGCTCAACAAATGGCGAGGTTGATGGGCTAAGTTGATTGCATTGTTTGGTTGGAGGAGGAGAGTATGACCGAGTACTGCGATGGCAATAGTTTGACGCTCGATAGTAAAATCGACGGACTCTTGTGGAATTGTTCGCAACCGACAATATTTGCTTTCTGCGGCCTGTCGTCCCGTCTCGCAGAATTCGTCGCGCGTTATGAGCACTCGATCCCCGGGGTTATAGCCAGCGATGTCGCCCCGTTCTTTTCTCCTTCTGACTTTGCTCGTCAAAAGAGGATGGCCGTGGCTCAGATTCTTTCGGCGGATGGTCCAGTTTTAATGCTGTTTGAACAGCTGCTTGAGCTGCGTGGAACGATTGACGAACTGTTCGATGGCAAGGTCGTTGTTGTGCGGAACAACCTGTTCCTTGATAGCGAGGGCGTTCCTTCTCCCGTTGATCCTGAGCTGCTTAACGACTTTGAGTCATCTTTTGACGATATGACACCCGATACGACGGGGCTTTCTAAGTACTATGCCAAATCCGTAAAGGTTGGAAGTGCGCACCTTGTAACGCCGATTATTCCGGATGAGTTTTCTGAGTGGGAAGTTGTCGATCTGTTTGATCGTGCTTCTTTTGCGCTGGGTGATGCTTCGGCAATTTCTGAGGGCGTCGTCCCTGTTTCGTCGACTGCGTTTCTGGAATACCGTCTGGGCTTGCTAAATGGCACGGCTGGCCCTGCTTCTGTTTTGGTGAACGCTCGGGAACTTGAGGGCTATAGGTCCGCTCTGGAGGCGGTCGCTTCTGTTGCCCATGCGCTGGGTCTATCCGTTTCCTTTGTGGTACAGCAAGACCAAGAGGAAAAGGTTGAGGAATCGGGCCGCCTGCTTCCGGTGCTTCAACATTACTGGGGCAAGGAGGCCTCGTTTAGGAAGCTTCGTTTTTATAAGAACCCCGACTTTGATAACGAAATGGAAACGGTATCTCAGGGTGCTATCTCTGAGTTTGTCGTAAAGCAGGCCGAGGCTGCCCATGCGGGCTCCGTCGATTACAGGAATGTGTTTGTAACGGCGCCCACGGGTGCGGGCAAGTCCATTCTGTTCCAGATTCCGGCGCTGTATCTTGCTCGGAAATATCAGCTGGTCACGCTGGTTATTGAGCCGCTGAAGGCCCTGATGATCGACCAAGTTGCCAACTTGCGGAAACGTGGCGTTAAGAATGTTGTTGCCATTAACTCGGACATTCCCTATGGTGAGCGGCTTGAATCCCTCGACCGTGTTAAAAGCGGCGAGGCCTCCATCATCTACCTGTCGCCAGAGCTCTTGCTGGAGTCCTCGGTCCAGGCGATTCTCAACGGTCGCGAGCTCGGTCTTGTCGTCATTGACGAGGTCCATACCGTTACCTCTTGGGGTAAAGATTTCCGCCCGGACTACTGGTATCTGGGGCCGTATCTGTCTAAGCTCCGCAAAAACGGTATGAGCTTTCCAATCTTTTGCCTTACTGCCACGGCTGTCTACGGCGGGCGCGATGATGTCGTTTCGCATACGATTGCTGACCTGGAGCTTGGCAACTGCAAGACGTTCCTGGGCAATCCTCGTCGTAACGACATCTCCTTCGACATCGTCTGGAGAAGCAAAAGCGAGCTGCCCGGTCCCATCGAGGAGGTAAAAACCGACCTCGCCGAGCAGTGGATTGATAAGGCCGTGCGCGACAATCGCCATGCGATTGTGTATGGTACCGTCAAGATTCTTTCGCAAATTGATTTAGCCGTCTCCGGCCCCGTCCTCTTCTAGCCCTCCGCCTTTCCCCTCAGCTCGTCCATCTCCTCCAGCTTCGACATGTCC
>NZ_JBQKDN010000011.1:0-85579 GCF_052121815.1 Collinsella sp. LCP19S3_B6 | reverse complement strand
CAACAACGTGGCGAGCTATGCCGCGCGTCACGGCAATATGCCGCGTCCCTTTGCGCTGGTGTCCAAGAGGACCGGCATGCCCAATGGCTCGGCACTCATTAACGGTTGTTTCGCCAGCCTGGTGCTGCTGCTTCAGATTCCGCTGGGCGAGGGCTCCGACGTCTTTTGGGTTTTCTTCTCGATGAACGTCGTCTTCCTGCTTATGAGCTATATTCCGATGTTCCCGGCGTTTTGGCGCCTGCGCAGATACGACGATCGCCCGCGCGTGTTCCGCGCGCCCTTCGAGGGCAAGGTGCTCGCGGTGGCACTTGCGATTCCCGTGGCGGAGCTTGTGCTTTCGATTGTCGCCACGATTGTGCCGCTCAACAGCTCACCCGCCGAGATGGCAAAGTTGCCGATTCTCGTGGGCGTGGTAATCGGTGTGCTGTTGGGCGAGGTCTCGCGCCTCATATCGCGCCGCGGCCGCAGCGTCGATAATCCCGGCGTTGGCGTGTATAGAAAACGCTAACCGTGAGGGGCTTGGCCCACCGGCACGGGGCTAAAACCGGGGCTGCTTCCAAGTTAATAAATTGTTGCGAGGATTACTACGGCAATCGTGAAGGTTATGCTAATGGTTGCGCTGGTCGAGTGAAGAGGTGAGCTTAGGCGCAAAGTAGGGGACGTGTCCCAGGTAAGGGCAGCTGTCGTTGCGCTCATCAACGATGCAAAGAACGTTATCGTAGGTCATGGTTGAACCGATTTTGGCGATGGCCTTGGCGGCAGGCGCGACAATAATCTTGAACGGTGCAATTGGCACCATGGTATTTCCTTTCGATCTTGGCATTCGTTGGATTTTTTTACCACAACCGTATTATGGAATCAAGTGGGTTGTGCGGGGAATGAGGGTCGTATGAGCTTCGCATTTTTTATCTACACGATTCTTGTCATGGGCGTTGGATTGGTGACGGCATCAACTGCGCTCGTAATATGGCTCATGACTCGTCGACGCGATTGTTTGGCGGCGGCCGCGGGTTTCCTTCTCTATATCATCGATATGTCGGTGATCTTCTTTGATGAGTACAACCGGCTCAAATATGACTATACGGTGACGTTTAATGAGCCGCTTCAACACCCGTTGCTGCGCTGTGCGCTGGGCGTGGCGATTCTTGCGTGCGTATGGCTTTGGGTAATGTTTCGCTTGCACGACGAGGTGACCGTTAAGCGAGTTGCCGCATATGTCGTACCGATCGCCGTGCTTCAGCTTGCTCTGGTGCCTCGTACTGGCTTTGCGGGCCAGATTCAGCAATATCTTTTTTGGCTTGCGCGCGATTTGGGAATGGCATTCTGCTTGGTATATGCTTACGCCCGCTATCGCAAGACGGAGAATAGAGCTGAGCGGCTCGATCTTGAGCGCTCTCGGACGTTCTTTCGCATAGCCTGCGTGCTTACCGTGATGGTGGTTATCGAGGATACCTATATGATCCTATTCTGCACGCCTGACGTTGACAACGTGATGGTGAGCGCCTTTTTATGGTATCTGAGCGAGCGGAATATCTCAGAGAATTTATTGTTTGTGGCTGCAGCCGTTCAGCTATTTAAACAGTTCAGCCATATCTTACGTGCGTTCTCGCGTCATCCTCGTGCCGATGAAGAGGTAGCGACAGAGCGCCGTGATGCACGGGAGGACCTTGTCTCGCGAGTTGTGATTTTCTCGGACGAGTATGGGCTTTCAAAGCGCGAACAGGAAGTGCTTACACTCGTATTGCGTGGACTCGATGTCCAAAAGATTGCTAATGAACTTGTGATTAGTCCGGGTACCGTCAAGGCTCACCTGCATCGCATCTATGTAAAGAGCGAAGTCAAGGCGCGTGACGACTTGATTGAGGCATTCTGGCGCTCGTGAGGCTGGAGCGGTCCGGCTGATGGTGTATCGCAGACCGCTCGGCGTAAAGAAGCGACAATAAACTTAGACAATAAAATACCTGTTCAGACGTGTAAACCTGCTTAATCCGTCCGTTCGCTCGGCTCCATCTTGTCAGCTTGTGCTGGAGGTGCGTCAATGGGTGTTGACGCGGGGCGTAGGGCGCTGGACAGACGCCCAACTGCCTGTAGGCACGTGTCACGGGGGGCGGCAAATGCTCCCTCACCGATTGGGCGCGACGTATTGTGGCGCTTATCCATTGTCCTGTAACGTCTGAGGAGGCTCATATGGACAAAGCGGATTTAGTCATCAAAAGTAATGCTGTGTTCACTGGTGACGGGCTGGCACCGTTCAAGGGCGGCGTTGCTATCGCGGGTGACAGAATTGTTGCGTGCGGCGAAGATAAGTACCTCGACGCTTTTATCGGGTCCGATACCGAGGTGCGCGACTATGGCGATAAGCTCGTCATGCCTGGCATCATCGATTCGCACACTCACTATGTCCAGGGCGCCTTTTTGTCCGATCCCGATTTCTCCGTCAATCTCATCGATTGCACAAGCTTCGAGCAGTGTATGGAACGCGTGCAGGCGTTTGCCGAAGACCACCCGAACAACGAGTGGATCGTGGGCTGTCAGGTTATCCAGTTCCAGTGGGACGTGCCCGAGATGCCTACGGCGGCAATGATCGATGAGTACATTTCGGACCGTCCGGTCTTTTTGCAGCAGGTTGACATGCACACGTTTAGTGCCAACACCTGCGCAATCGAGAAAATCGGCGTTACTGCTGAAACGCCAGACCCATCAGGCGGCAAGATTCTTAGGGATGAAGCTGGCAACCCCACTGGGGTCTTCTCGAACAACGCGGGAGCCCTTTTCATGGATGAGGTATACAATCCTGCCCCCGAGGTGGCTAGTGCTTCCTTAGCAAAGACCGCGCATCGCGCCAACGCTCTCGGTATTACGACAGTCGGCATGGTTAACCCCACTTTTGTGAGCATGGATAACCCCTATAAATTCCTCGCGGAACTCAACCGCAAGGGCGAACATCCGTTGCGCGTGTTCATGTACACAGACCTTTTTGAGAACGAGACCATGACGCTCGAGGAGATTCGGGCGAAATACGACTTCCCGGGCACGCAAGTCGAGTGGCATGGCTTTAAGCAGTTCATTGACGGCGTGTGCTCCGATCATACTGCTTGGATGCTCGAGCCCTATGCTAATGCTCCCGAGACCTGTGGCGAGCCGGCTGAGGAACCAGAGCGCGTGCGCAAAGCCATCCTTAAAGCGCTTGAGTGGGGTGTCGACACGCGCATCCATGCCATAGGCGATCGTTCCGTACGCTTTATCCTCGACTGCTTCGAGGAGGGTGAGAAGCGTTACGGTCTTATGGGCTGTCGTCACTCCATGGAGCACAACGAGACTGTTCAACCTGAGGATTTGCCGCGCTATGCGGAACTCGGCGTTTGTCCGGCTATGCAGCCGTGGCATATGCTGCTTGATATGGCCGACTTGGCAAAGGACGACGCCGTTGGTCCCGAGCGCGCGGCGCTCTCGTGGCCAATTCATAGCTTGCTTGCGAGCGGTGCCTGCGTGCATCTGGGCTCCGACTTCCCGGTCGTGGGGCTTGAGCCTATGGAGGAAGTCTATGGAGCGGTCTATCGCATGCTCGAGGATGGATCTAATCCTGAGGGTTGGTTCCCTGAGGAGCGAATCACTATGGCCGAGGCCCTGCGCGCATACACCTACGGCGGCGCCTATGCTATGCATGCTGAGGACCGCATCGGCACACTCGCCTGCGGCAAGCAAGCCGACATCTGCGTACTCGACCGCAATCTCTTTACCTGCGAGCCGGCAGACGTTCTCGGCGCCACAGCTGAGCTTACGGTGGTCGCCGGTAAGGTCGTCTACGAGAAGTAGCCCCACAGTCTTTCAATCTCTCAAGGAAAGGGGAGAACCATGGCAGAAGAAACAGCCGCTGTCGTTGGGGAGGAGCACGAGCTCGCCTCAAAGCCGATTCCAGAACTCGTGCGCCGCTACACAATTGTGACCGGTCAGGGCATGCTCGCGCAGATCATTATGGTCGTGCTCGAGGGTCTCGTGATGGGCTGGGGCCTGGGCTCTCACGGTCTTGCTTGCGTCTCGATCATCATGTCTGTCGAGTACATCAATCTGGCCTTCGGCAACCTCTTCGGTACGGGCGTACCGGCCGTCGTGGGCAACCTGCTCGGCGCCGGCGACATCAAGGGGGCGAGTAAGGCATTTAGCCAGGGTTTCTGGCTCACGACGATTGTTTCGGTCCTGCTCGCCGTCGTGATGGCAGCCCTCACCGAGCCCATCTGTGCATTCTTTGGCGCAACGCCCGATATCATGGCTGACACGGTCGCCGGCGTGCGCACGTTCGCCGTGCTATTACCGCTCACAGTCATCGGCCAGATGGTCACCGCCGTTATGCGCGTCGATGAGAAGGTCCAGGTCTCGGCAAATCTCATGACCGTATCTGCCATCGTTGCCATTTGCTGGCTTGCGCTCTCGACTTTCGTACTCAAGCTCGGCGTCATGGGTGCCGGCGTGTACTATGGCCTGTCCATTGGTATCTGGGCCATCGGCATCTTCTGGTATGTTGGTGGCAAGAAGTCTCAGCTCCAGATCAACCTGGTCGATCTCAAACTCGACATGGGTATCTGCGGGCAGATCGTTAAGATCGGCTTCCCGTTCTTCCTGGTCCAGGGTGCGACATTTGTCTTCAATACCGTTGCCAACTCGCTGCTCGGCACGCTTGGCGGTGACATGGGTTCGCTCTACATCGCTGCCTTCGGCGTAATCAACGGCTACATTCTCTACATCACCATGATGGTCGCCCAGTGCTTCTCCTATGGTCTGCAGCCCATCGCTGCTTTCAATGCCGGCGCCAAGGCCTGGGCTCGACTCAAGGAGACGCTCTCCTGCACACTCAAGTATCAGATTGGTGTGCTGCTTATGGTCACTGCTGTCCTGTGGGCGGCTGCAACGCCGGTCTGTGCGTTCTTCGCGGGTTCCGACCCGGCACTTGTCGAGGTCGCTGCCAGCGCTACACGTATCGTAGTCCTGGCCGTCGCGCTTGGGTACCTTGCGATGACCATGTCCATATACTATCAGGCGGTCGAAAAGGTCGGCGTCGCTACGTTCTGCGGCCTGCTCCGTTACGTGATTTGTTCCGTGCCGCTCATGTACTTGCTTGGCGGTATGATGGGTGCGCAGGGCGTTTGGATTGCCTTGGTTGCAGCCGATGCCATTACCGGCCTGGTTTCCATCGCACTTGCTGCAAAGGAACAAAAGCGCCTGAATGGGTTCATGGCGTAGTCTAGGGCTTATAGGACATAATGTGTGTCCACGTTGGGGGTATCGGCGCAGGCCGATGCCCCTTTTTCAGCCGTTTGAATTTCGTGCCCGCTTTTAACTGCTCGGACAGAATGTGTGTACTGTTGCCTATCGTTCCCTCAGGTATATAACCTTTTCCGGAACCGTTAAATACCCTTTCGGAGGAGGTGTCCATGAAGGCCGGCTATTGCCCTTACTGCGGCGGTCGGGCCAAGCGCAACGGCAGGACCTCATCGGGGTCCCAGCGGTGGAGGCGCACGGCCCGCGGCGCGTCGACGACGGTGAGGTGCGACGACACCGCGACAAGGTGTCGGCGGGGACGCTGTTCACCCCTCCCTCGATCACGTTGCTTGACCGCGGACCATTTCAGGCAGATGGCATTATCGAGCGTGGGCGTTCTCGTAGGCACCTTTAATCTCCTCCGGCAAATTGTCGGGAATCAGCACCTTCACCCTATCCTCGTTGCCATCTTGGATCGCCTGCTCATAGTACCAGCATTTGAACCTCAGCATGTCCAGCGCGCGGTTCATCTTCGCGATCTCCGACTCCATGTGGGCCTTTCGCTCTTTGAACATGGCCTTGCGCTTGGGATATGTCGACGGGCCCTCCGCGCACCATTCCATGAACAGCCGGATGTCCTTGATCTCCATCCCCGCCTTCTTCAGGCATTCGATGACTCGAAGCTCCTCGAGTTCCGTATCGCCGAATCGGCGAATGCCCGACGCCCGCTCCAATCCTGGGAACAGCCCCTGCTTGTCGTAATACCGCAGCGTGGAAACGGGCAGACCGAACATCTCCGCTACCTGTCCGATTGTGTACATGGTCCCTCCGGACAAATCTCGAATTCACTCCTTGACCTAAAGTCAGGTTTAGGTATTACCTTCATTCTCGTCAATATGAATCGCGAGTTCAAGGGGTATTCCGTAATGAGCAAAACGGTTTTGATGGTCTCTTCAAGTCCTCGAAAGAATGGCAATTCCGAGACGCTGGCGGATGATTTCGCCAAAGGCGCGCGCTTGCCGGAACGGTTTTCGCCGGCGGCGTGAACGGTGTGGGCGATATCGCCGGACATCCCGCACTTGAGCAAGCGCAACGAATGGGCATGGGAGTCTAGGCGCGGCTCAGCTGCGCGGAAGCAGTTTTGCACTCAAAACCATCGACAGGAGGAATCAAACATGACGATTAAGCAGACAGCGGGCAGAGATACCCTGGGGGACTTTGCCCCCAAATTCGCACAGCTCAATGACGATGTGCTGTTCGGCGAGGTGTGGAGCCGAGAAGACGGGCTCTCCCTTCGAGACCGCAGCGTGGTGACGGTGGTGGCCCTGATGGCGCAGGGGCTGACGGACTCTTCGTTCCAGTATCATCTGATGTCCGCAAAGAACAACGGGGTGACCAGGGCGGAGATAGCGGAAATCCTTACGCACGCGGCGTTTTACGCGGGATGGCCCAAGGCGTGGGCGGCCTTCCGCATGGCGAAGGAGGTCTGGGCGGATAGCGATGCCGCCGACGCAAGAGCTAAGCATCAAAACGAAATGGCCTTTCCCGTCGGTGCCCCCAACGACGCATTTGCGAAGTACTTTATCGGGCAAAGCTACCTCGCGCCCCTTTCCACCGAGCAGGTCGGCGTCTACAACGTGACGTTCGAGCCCGGCTGCCGCAACAACTGGCACATCCATCACGCCAAGAGCGGTGGGGGACAGATCCTCGTCTGCGTGGCCGGTCGAGGGCGTTACCAGGAATGGGGCAAACCGGCACAGGAGCTGCGCCCTGGCGACGTGGTAAATATTCCCGCGGGCGTAAAGCACTGGCACGGAGCCGCGTCCGACAGCTGGTTCTCCCATCTCGCGGTGGAGGTTCCGGGCGAGGAGGCCTCTAGCGAATGGCTGGAGCCTGTGGACGACGAGCAATACCTTAAAGCGACCGACAAGGAGGCTTAGGCATGGAGCAGCTGAAACTGACGCAGGAATGGGACAAGGTCTTCCCCAAAAACGACAAGGTTGAACACAGCAAGGCGACCTTCCACAACCGATACGGCATCGCGCTGGCTGCCGACGTCTACGTGCCGAAGAACGCGGAAGGCAAGCTGCCCGCTATAGCCGTCAGCGGTCCGTTTGGCGCGGTGAAGGAGCAGTCCTCCGGTCTGTACGCGCAGAAGATGGCGGAGCTGGGCTTTTTCGCAATCGCTTTCGACCCGTCCTATACCGGCGAGAGCGGCGGCACGCCTCGCTATGTAGCATCGCCGGACATCAACACAGAGGACTTCTGCGCAGCGGTGGACTTCCTTTCTGTGCAGGAAAGCGTCGATCCGGAGCGCATCGGCATCATCGGTATCTGCGGATGGGGCGGCATGGCAGTCAATGCGGCGGCCATCGACACCCGTATCAAAGCTGCCGCGGCTATGACCATGTACGACATGACCCGCGTGACCGCAAACGGCTATTTTGACGCCGAGGATTCCGAGCAGGCGCGCTTTGAAAAGCGGAAAGCGCTGAACGCGCAGCGCACCGAGGACTATAAAAACGGCAGCTATGCGCTGGCGGGCGGCGTGGCCGATCCGCTGCCGGAGGACGCGCCGCAGTTTGTGGCGGACTATTACGCCTACTACAAGACTCCGCGAGGCTACCATCCCCGCAGCTTGAACTCCAACGGCGGCTGGAATGTGACGTCCTCGCTGTCGTTTTTGAATATGCCGATTTTGCAATATAGCAGCGAAATCCGCTCTGCTGTATTGCTGGTGCATGGCGAGAAGGCGCACTCCCGCTATTTCAGCGAAGCCGCGTACGGCAAGCTGACCGGGGACAACAAGGAATTGCTCATTATCCCCGGTGCCAGCCACACCGACCTTTACGATCAGATGGACATCATTCCGTTTGGAAAGCTGAAGGCATTCTTTGAGGAAGTAGATACAAGCCCTCGTCAATTGCATTTGCCCAGGTCAGCAAACGGGAATAATAAAACGCGATAATCGGTTTCCGCAGGTTCGGTAACCCCGAATGCCGTCGAATGACGCCGCGAACCTTGCCGTATTCGAGCATGCAATTATTCCCCTAACGGTTCTTCCTGGGCGCCGATTTCATACGGGAATAATGGAACAGCCTCCGAAAAAACAGGAGGCTGTTCGCAAGAAAGCATTAATTTACCTGAGGAAATGTCAGAAAGAGGCCTTCCAGTCGGCGTAAGCGGTCTCGTCGACTTCGCCGTGCTCGAGCTCTTTGCGCTTTTTCGCCCTGGACTTGATTGACTGCGAGAGCTTTGGGGCATACGGCGCCTTGGGGTCGACCGCCAGGCCCATGCCGTCCTCGCTGGGCACGAGGCCGTAGCTCTCTTCCAGCTGCAGCAGCAGGGCCATGAGGTCGCGTGACGTCTCGACTCCGTAGTCCTTGAGCGCGCCTACGGAGACCTCGAGCTCCTTCGCGATCTCCTCCAGCAATTCGGACTTCACCGCGCGTATGCCGCTCTCGTAGTGCCTGATCGCGCCCTCGGTGAGCCCCACGGCATCGGCGAGCTGGGCCTGCGTCAGCCCCTTCGCCTTGCGGTGCCGCCGAATGTTGTCGCCTGTCGCCATGTGCCCTCCTGTAGATTCATTGGCGTCATTTTATCAGCGTACGCAAATGTACGCGATTCCATTGACGGCACGAATGTGCATGGAGGGATCTGTGCACACGATTGTGCCAAACTTTATGAATGAGCGGTTAAACCAGGATGGTGCAGCTGCCTACAGTGGCTACTTGTTACCTACGGACGCCATGGGCCCGCATTATCTACCGTAGGGGATTGGGGACAAATCCAAGCCTTCTGTGAGCCTTTACAAAAGCTCGCGAAGTCTTTTTGTCCAAAGCGCGAAAGTGCCGTTCTCGACGCATCTTCCGAAATCGACGCGCTCGCACCAGCGATCGGATCTCGCGATTGCAATCATCGAGGCCACGACCAGCTTCGCATCTGCTTTGGAAACGTCCTGGTTTACGATCTGTTCGATATCGAGTTCCAACCCATGTTGCGCCAGAATATCGCCATAGCATTTGTATTCGGGATATGCTTCCGCGAAGGCGTATACGTCGTGCAGAAAATCGCGCTTTGCATCCCTTATGGCTTGCAGCCACTTCTTGTGATCGCCGTCAGCCTTACCGTCTTCGAGCCCTTGGCCGACCCCTTCGGCACTCGGCAGATTGTAAAAAGCCAGCATCGCGAGGCCTTCCGTCTCGGTCGGGCCATCGTAGGTTTCGCCGGTCTCCGGTCTCATCTCCTCGCAGCCGAATTCGTCTGCCAAATACTTCAATAGTTTTTCGAAACCTTTGGGATATGCATTAGAGCCCCCGTGCGAGCCGTGCCCATCGAAGAGGCTCCATTGTTCGCCGTCGAGCACCGGTGAATCGTAGTAGGTGAACCAATCGTCGGTGCCAAGATCGCGGAGGAATGCCATGAGCGCATCGACTTGCGTCTTGTCCAATATCCCCTGGTTCTCTCCCTGCTCCAAAAGATGCGACTGGCTGTGGCGGAAAGAGTAAGCCTCTCCGTCTTTGCTGATCTCAAAGGAGGAGTGCCCCTGAAAAAACCCGCCTATGCTGAAGCTGAACACGTCATTATCGAATCCACGCACCGGCCCCTCCGTTCTTTGGTTTCCTGCTGCGTATGTGCACTTGCCCTCATGCGTATTTAATTGGCGTCATTCTATCAGCGTACGAGTTTGTACGCGATTCTATTGAAGTACGGATACGTACGATTATTCTCGGGAATATCAGCGTATATATTCGTGCGAATAGACAGGAGGTCCAAGATGGAACAGCCTGTTGCGCGGACGCAGCGGGTGCTGCGCGATTCCATGAAAGGGCTTTCGGAGCGGCTCCTCGCCGTGTGCGACGCCGATGAGCTTGATGCGGACCTCCAAAGGCAGCTCGCCCTGGTCATGGAGATCTTCAACGGGTTCGGCGAGGTGCCACTGTCCGGAAAGCGCGCAACGCGCAAGAAAGGGCCCAGACGATCTCTTCGGGATGCCTCGGCGCTAACCTGGGCTACGCCCTCGTCGAGCCGCCGCGACACACCGTGACCTTGCATGAGTAGACTCGCCAGCAGAACTCGGGATCGTCTTCGATGCCGTCTTCTCCGAAGCAGGATACTTCTCTGACGCGGCATGCGAGCCATTCGCCGCCGTTAAGGTTTTCGAGAGCTTTCTGGAATAGCTGGTCGTCGTAATCGTGGTAGGGCTCGTAGGGAACTGTGGATCCATCGGCCAGGTGGAACCTGTAGCCCCATTCGCTGATGTCCTCCGAGCACGGACGCACCTCGAGAAGGTCGCCCTCCTTGAGAGAGGCCGCCGACCTCTCGAGGTCCACGTCGCGCTCGGTTTCGCCTTCCTCCCAGGTGGATTCGGACCAAAGGTCCGCTATTCCGATCTTCTTGACGCCCAGCGGAGCGTCGTCCAGGAAATCGTCCGGAGTCACATCCCTGAGGAACGCCTTAGCACCCCGGATAGCGATGGCCTCCTCGAGCGTCCGCGCCTCCGCGTATTCTTCCGTCTCGTAATCTTCGACAGTGAACTGCTCACCCTCGTATTTCTTCGGCCTTGGCAGGCCGAGATCCTTGTCGTTCATTCATCCCGCCTTTCTCGGTTTGCCTGCGGTTACTCGCGGATCTGACTCTTTCTAGTTGAGGCATGAAAGAACCGTCGGCGATTCCGCTTGCGATGCCGCCGACACCTCGCATAATAGCCCGCAGATGCTCGCACTCCTTTTCGCCACTCATTATCTCACGGCCACATAAAGCGCAGGAGGCGTTGAAGCACGTGAAAGGGTGAATCGCGACCGCCCCTCAGTCGGCCTGCATGGTTCCGACTACAGGAATCTCTGATAACTTCCACTCCTCAGCGTAGAGGACCTCGTTCTGGGCCTCCAAAATGCGCGCGGCGTCGCCGATGCGCTCGACGCATAGGGCAGGAAGAGGTTCAAGGTGCGCCCCGGGGCCCTCATCGAGCCCCAGCTCGCTATCTCGGGGACGGAGTACCTTTTCATCAACGAGGTGCAAAACGTCGAGGGCTTCGAGGACGTCCTCAACGAGTTCCGCACCGAAGGTGGCTTCTCCATCTTCATCACCGGGTCGAACTCCTACCTGCTCTCGGGCGAACTGGCTACGAAGCTAACCGGGTGCTACATCGAATTCGAGATGCAGACGCTGGACTTTGGCGAGTATTGCCAGATGAAGCGCTTCTTGGGACTGCTCGTGAGCCCGAACCCGGTCGCGGAATTCGATGCCTACATCCTCGGGGGGGGGCTTCCCGAAGGCAATGGATTACCCCGGGCTCGCCGACAAGCGCGCTTACGTCACGGCGGTAATCCAAGAGATCTTCGAAAAGGACGTCCGTAGGCACGTGAAGATCAAGAACGTCTCCGTGTTCAACCAGGTGCGCGAATACGTCATCAACAACTTCGGCGCCATCATGTCGCTTAGTAACATCCAGTCCGACCTCGAGAGCAAGCGGGGCGTGAAAATCAAACGCGAGACGCTTGCGCGATACCTCCAAACCTTCGAGGACGCGGAGGTCGTCAGCAAGTGTGCCCGCTTTGACCTTAAGTCGCGAAAATCGCTAAGGGGTGAGCAGAAGTACTACCTGGCAGACCTGAGCTTCTACTTCGTCCTCAATACAGACAACCGCATCAACTACGGGCCTGTCCTCGAGAACATCGTCTATCGCTACGCTCGCGTGCGGGGTTACAAGGTCAGCGTTGGACGCATTGGAAAGCTGGAATGCCTTGCTGCAAATGGCAATCAATGCCCACGATGCTTCTGCTTGCGCTTCAACTTCCGCTGCTCGAAGCGCGCCTCCGCCTCATCCGCGCGACGCTGACTTCTTGCTTGAGCCGACTCCCGCTTCATCGCTTCCCGCTGTGCCGCGAGCGCCTGTTGTGCCTTGGTGCTCACCGCGGGCCGTTTAAGGGCTTTCGCTGCCTCGCGAGCACGCCGCTTGGGGTTCTTCGCGGGCTTGCTTGTCTCAGTGGCCTTGTCGCCGAAGAACGAGAGCTTCTCCCATTTGCCGACAACGAATTGCAGGATCTCCTCATCGGACGGCTCCGCGCCGAAGACGATGCGGGCGACGCCGTATCTGCCGTCCTCGACATGCTCCGTCAGCCCGACCCAGAATTGGCCGTCGTGATATACGGTCAGGGTGGACGACACACTGATCTGCATGGTTGGTTCCTCCTTTATGTAGATGACCATGCAGAGAAGGGACAACCAAGGAGGCAGGTTACTGATGCGGACCCCCGCACGCCCACGACTACCCGACGGGGACTGTGTTTTTATCTCTGGTAGTTGGATTGTAGCACGCGCAGACGTGCCCTTCATCGCTGGCGACATGACATGGTTGGGGCTTACCACCCGACGCGCCCTTGCGCATATCGTCTTCTCGGTTTCGAAACTTTAAAAGACCTTGAGTTTCGAAACCGCGAAGGAGAGTTTAAGCAAGAGACGTCGTTAGCTCTGAGTCGACGCTCGAGAAGGGGCTCTCGTCGCTTCTGTCCATCAGGGATGCATTCACGAAGGTCCTCATCGCCCGCACGAGGCGCGGGCCTTATACCCGGGAGGGCGTTCTCGTGCTGGATCTCGCGAGGTGACTGCTCGGCGAGCAGGAGTTCTGAGCGTCATACGGGGATATCGCTCGATAGGGCACGCAGGGCCGTTTGTGCTCGCACGGGAAACGTCGTCGCCGTATGGGCGGCCAGTCGCATCCGATTAGTCTTTTGTTAAACAGACCTTTCGAGTGCGCACGAAGTGATTGCGCCAACAACAAAGCCCCAACCTGCTCGCTAACTCATGGGCAAGCCACCTGAGACTACTCATTTCCCCTACTAGCAATGAAGGCCTGCGACCTGCAGTTTTGCAAACTGCTTGAAAGGCGCCTGCGTTGATTCGCTTCCTATTGCAGCTGGCGGCTCGCACACGAAAAGGCACTTGAGTTTCAAAGCGGGCGTTTTCGTCGATATCGAACCTCTAAAGGCTGTCCGCCGTGCCCTTTGGAATGAATGATGGGCTTATGCCTGTTCCGCTTTATGCGACATTTTGTCTATAGGGATGATACTGCTGTAATGCATGGGGCCCGGAGCGCGATGTTGCTGCGCTCCGGGCCCCGCTGCTTTGTAAAACCATGACGGTTTGGCTGCCGTCGTCCTAGTCAAACAAACTCGGCATGTCGTTTTCTTTCATGAGGGCACCGGCGGAGGGTAGACTCTGCGCGGTGAACTTCTCGGCCGAGACGCCGGCGCCAAGGATTTCCTCGGTCGTGCCGACGGTGGTGACCGAGCGACCCTTCTTGGCGGTAAAGGCCTGGACGCCCTGCGTGTTGGTGGTCGTCTTGGTCTTGAGCAGCGACGTGTTGAAGTTCATCAAGCGGTAGTCGCTCGAGACCAGCGCGATGTCGCGGTCCTCCTTGAGCACCTGTGCATACAGCAGTTTGCTGCCGCCGTAGATGGCGTTCTTGAGGCGCTTGCGGTTGGTCTTGGTAACGTATCCAGAAAGCGCGACGCGCACCACGCGGCCGTTCTCAAAGACGAACAGCACGTCGGCCTTGTAGTCCTCGGGGTCGATGACCCAGATCACGCTCTCGTCGGGTTCCATCTCAAGATCGGTGGGCAGGTACGAGCCCAGCTGGGCCGACTTGGTGTCCTCAAACGCTGCGACCTTGCACTTGTACACCTGGCTCTTGTTGGTAAAGACCAGCAGCTCGTGGGTGTTGGAGGACGGGAACTCGATAAAGGGTTTGTCGCCGTCTTTGTACTTGAGCGTGGCCGCCTTCTTGAGCACGCGGTCGGTCATCTTTTTGAGATAGCCCTCGCGCGAGAGCATGATGGTAACCGGATATTCCTCGACCTCGGGCTCCAGGCTTACCTCGATAACCTCATGGGGCTCAATCCTGCCCGTGCGGCGCGGCATCACGTACTTTTTGTTGACCGCGGCCAGCTCGTCGCTGATGACCTTCTTGATGTTGTCCTCGCTGGAGAGGATCTCCTCTAGCTCGGCAATCTCGCCCTCAAGCTTAGCGATGTCCTTGGTACGGTTGAGGATGTACTCCTCGTTGATGTTGCGGAGCTTAAGCTCGGCAACAAACTCGGCCTGGGTCTCGTCGATGTCGAAACCCTTCATAAGGTTGGGCACGACCTCGGCCTCGAGCTTGGTGCCACGGATGATGGCGATGGCCTTGTCTATGTCGAGCAAGATCGCCTCAAGACCGTGCAGCAGGTGCAGGCGCTCGGACTTTTTGCCCAAGTCAAAGTTAATGCGGCGACGCGTGGACTCAATACGCCACTTGACCCACTCGTGCAGGATCTGGCGTACGCCCATAACGCGGGGGTAACCATCGACCAACACGTTAAAGTTGCATGAGAACGAATCCTGCAGCGTAGTCGAGCGATAGAGCTTGGCCATGAGCTTGTCGGGGTCGACACCGCGCTTAAGGTCGATGGCGATGCGCAGGCCCGAGAGGTCGGTCTCGTCGCGGATGTCAGCGATCTCCTTAACCTTGCCTTCTTTGGAGAGCTTGACGATGCGATCGATGATGACATCGGTCTTGGTGGTGTAGGGGATCTCGTAGACCTCGATAATGCGCTCTTCGGGAATCCAGCGCCAGCGGGAGCGGATCTGGAAGCTGCCAAGGCCGGTCTCGATAATCTTTTCCATCTCCTCGCGGCGGTAGATAATCTCACCGCCGGTCGAGAAGTCGGGCATGGGCATGTACTCGAGCAGGTCGCAGTTGGGATCCTGCAGGTAGTGCATGGTGGCGGTGCAGACCTCGTTGAGGTTGAAGCCGCAGATGTCAGACGCCATGGCGACGCCGATGCCCTTGTTGGCCGAGACAAGGATGTTGGGGAACGTGGTGGGCAACAGGCGCGGCTCCTTCATGGCGCCGTCGTAGCTGTCGACAAAGTCGACCGGGTCCTTGTCGATGTCTTTGAAGATCTCGGCACTGATGGGGGAGAGCTTGGCCTCGGTGTAACGCGAGGCGGCGTAGCTCAGGTCGCCCGAATAGTACTTGCCAAAGTTGCCCTTCGACTCCACGAAGGGGGCGAGCAGCGCCTCGTTGCCGGTGGCCAAGCGCACCATCGTCTCGTAGATTGCGGCGTCGCCGTGCGGGTTGAGCTTCATGGTTTGACCCACGATGTTAGCGCTCTTCTGGCGCTCACCTTTGAGCAAGCCCATCTTGTACATGGTGTAGAGCAGCTTGCGGTGCGAGGGCTTAAAACCGTCGATCTCGGGGAACGCACGCGAGACGTTGACGCTCATGGCGTAGGGCATGTAGTTGACCTCGAGCGTCTGCGTGATCGGCTGATTGGTGACCTCGGAGTGCAGGCCGATGACGTTCTCGGCGTTGACCTGCTTTTTCTTTGGCTGGTTCTTCGTCTTCTTCTTTGCCACGATTTCCTCTTGAACTTCTTATGGGCCGTCGTTATCGATTTGCTGCTACTGCAGGTCCAGCTGGTCCAGGTATTCCTTGCCGTGCTCCGAGATATGGCGCTTGCGGCCCGCCTCGTCGCTGCCCAGCAGAAGGTTGAACATGGTCTCCATCTTGGTGACGTCTTCGGACTCCACCTTGATCAGACGACGCGTCTCGGGATTCATGGTGGTGAGCCACATCATGTCCGGGTCGTTCTCACCAAGACCCTTGGAGCGGTTGATGGAGCACTTCTGGTCGCCGATCTCCTTAAGAATGCCGTTCTTCTCGAGCTCGGTATAGGCAAAGTAGGTCTTTTCTTTGCAGTTGATCTCGTAGAGCGGCGACTCGGCGATATATACGTAGCCTTCGTCGATAAGCGTGGGCACCAGGCGATAGAGCATGGTGAGCACGAGCGTACGGATGTGATAACCGTCGACGTCGGCGTCCGTACAGATGATGACCTTGTTCCAGTTGAGGTTGTCCAGGTCAAAGGCGCCGAGGTTCTTGATGCGCTTGTCCTTGATCTCCACGCCACAGCCCAGCACGCGCATGAGGTCCATGATGATGTCGGACTTAAAGATACGCGGATAGTCCTCCTTTAGGCAGTTGAGGATCTTGCCTCGGACGGGCATAACGCCCTGGAACTCGGCATCGCGCGAGGTGCGAATGGCGCCTGCTGCCGAGTCGCCCTCTACGATGTAGATCTCGCGGCGGCTCTTGTCCTTGGAGCGGCAGTCGATGAATTTCTGCACGCGGTTGGCCATGTCGGTCTTCTGCTGCAGGTTGGTCTTGATGCTCTGGCGCGTCTTCTCGGCATTCTCGCGCGAGCGCTTGTTGATGAGCACCTGCTCCATGATCTTGTTGGCGGCATCTTTGTTCTCGATCAAGTAGGTCGAGAGGCGCTCCTTAAAGAATGCCGTCATGGCCTGCTGGATAAAGCGGTTGTTGATGGCCTTCTTAGTCTGGTTTTCGTAGGACGTCTGGGTGGAGAAGCAGTTGGTCACCAGCACCAGACAGTCCTGGACGTCCTGCCATTTGATGCCGCTCTCGTTTTTGTTGTACTTGCCCTGTTGCTTAATGTAAGCATCGATGGCGCTGGTCAGGGCGCTGCGGGCCGCCTTCTCCGGCGAGCCACCGTTCTCGAGCCAGGAGGAGTTGTGGTAGTACTCCTGCATCGTGAAAGTGCGCGAGAAGCACATGCAAGCAGTGATTTTTACGTTGTAATCGGGCAGATCCTCGCGATCGCGACCGCGACGGTCGGCCTCGATAAAGAAGGGATCGGTAAGGTAGTCGGCACCGACCTTCTCGAGCACGTAGTCCTCGATGCCCTTGGGATAGCAGAAGTCCTCTTCGGAAAACTCGCCGTCGTCGCCCTCGATGCGCAGCCGGAAGGTCACGTTGGCGTTGACCACGGCCTGGCGGCGCATGGTCTCGCGATACCATTCGTGGGGGATGCTGATGGAGGTAAAGACCTCAAGATCGGGGCGCCACTTGATAGTGGTACCGGTGCGGTCCTCGTCGCTGGGCTCAACCTCGAGTGCTTTCTTTTTGGCGCCGACGACCTTGCCCTTCTTAAAGTGCAGGGAGTACTTGTTGCCGTCGCGCCAAACCGTGACGTCCATGTATTCGGAGGCGTACTGGGTTGCGCACGAGCCCAGGCCGTTGGTGCCGAGCGAGAAGTCGTAGTCGCCACCCTGGTTGTTGTTGTACTTACCGCCGGCGTAAAGCTCGCAAAAGACGAGTTCCCAGTTAAAGCGCTTCTCGGAGGGGTTCCAGTCAAGCGGGCAGCCGCGGCCGTTGTCCTCTACCTGAATGGAGCCATCGCGAAAGGCGGTAAGGGTGATGAGCTTGCCGTAGCCCTGGCGCGCCTCGTCAACGGCGTTGGACAGGATCTCGAAGGCGGCATGCGCGCAGCCGTCGAGCCCGTCCGAGCCAAAGATGACGGCAGGGCGCAGGCGTACGCGCTCCTCGTCCTTGAGCTGACGAATACTGTCGTTACCATAGTTTGCGGTGTTTTTTGCCATGCTCGCTCTCTCGATGCTCCTTTGCCACGTTTTAGTCATATAGATAGTCAAGGTAGCATAGCCCAGCCCTTGGGCGATTCCAACCAACACGAAATCCATCGAACAATCGTTCGGAGTTCGATGGGGATTCGTCTACTCGCACAAAACCGAGTCGGTTTTGTGCGAGTAAGTTTGAATAGCGAACCGAAGTTGTAATGTCCGCATAGCGATGACGAATGAGCCGAGTCGGCGTCTCTCACAAAAGTAACTAGGAGCTAGCGGGGCCTATCCGAATTGACCTCATTGGCGGTATCGGCTTCGAGCGCCGTGCGGCGGGCGCTGTAGGCGACGAGGCCGGCGCCTGCCGCGGCGAGTGCTGCAGCGGCTGCCGTAAGGGGAGCGCATGTATCGCCCGTGCCCGCAAGCGCGCCCGCTTTTCCGGGGCGCTTGCTATTGTTGTGGTCCTTGCCGCTGCTGGAGCTGCTTCCGCCGGAGCCGCCGCCCTTGTCAGTACCGCCGCCACTCGAGCCGCCACCGTCGTCCGCCGTCATCGGTGCATCGTGAAGCCCCGTCGTATCCGCGCTGTCGCATACGCCGACCTGAACTTCGGAGCGTTCGCATGCCGCGTCGGGCACATGAAGCTCGTGCAGGACGGCACCCAGCGCCGAGTTTGCACCCGGTCGAATTTCCTCGAGCGTTACGGGATCGAGCGCCACCAGATTATGCGCCTTCGCATACAGCGTTACACGTTTGCCCACTTCGTCGCTCCAACTCTCGGGGATGGCGAAGCTCATGCGGAATTGTGCCGTGCAACCCGGTGCCAGCACGGCGTTGCCGTTGTCGGCTACCAGCGGGTGCGTTGCAAAACGTGCGCCCAGCGTCTCGAGCGCGTACTTCACGTGTGCCATGTCTTTGGCCGAAGCATCCTCGGCAAGCTCTGGATCGTAGATCGAAACCATGCGTGCGTTCAGTCCGAATCCGATGGATGCGCTGGAGAACGGCTGGCTGGAGCCCTCTCGGTACAGATCGATCGTGCCGGCGGTCAGCAAGGTGTTGCCGTCGTTTCGCACCGTGACCATGAAGGATTCGCCTGCTGCTCCGGGTACCACCGCGCCCGAGGTAGCGACCGCGCCCGTCGGAGTGGCACACGCCACCAAGGGCACTTCGATGCCGTGCAGCTCTGCCTCGCTCTTCTCCGCGCTCACAATGTGCGTGGCGAGTGCGGAGAGCATGCCTCCCGACGTCAAAAATGTCGTTATCTGATCGACGGGATGGTCCAGCTCGCACATCACGAACGGCTCCGTGAACAGATCGCCTGCCAAGGTGCTGGCGAAGATGCGGAAGTGCTTGCCCATCACTGCTACCGGGTTGCCTTCTTCGTCGTAGGTTTGTCCCACCTTGCCATCGGTGTTCTCTACATAGAGCACGCACCTGCCGTTGTTGCTTACGCTAAACGATGCCGGGCCACAGCCTGCGGCACCCACGGGCTGCGTTGCAAATGCCGATGCGCCTCGCGTCCAAGTAATATGCTGCAGTTGCTCGTTGACGGTTGCCAAAAAGCCCGAATGTTGTGGCCATGGCACCGCATGAGGTACCGTAGCGTCTGGTGACATAACGTCCCAGCACGCAATGGACTGGCCGATCACGGCGTACGATGCGCAGCCGCAACCGTCTGCGGTCTCGTACGCAACGGACACCACCATTTTGCCGTTGATATTCTCGGGCTTGCCCAGCTCGATACTCGACGGTGCTTGCGGAAAGCGGAGGACCTGACGGAACGTGAGACTGTCGCCCAAATCATCCGACCACAAGGTAAAGCATTCCAGCACAACCTCGGCCTCGCTGCCGAGCGCCTTTTCTGCGGTGGTTCCGCGGCGGTGGAGGTAGGCACCCGACAGGCGCCCGTCGACGAGCGTCTTGCCCACCGTGATACGCGGGCACTGCAGACAATGGTAGCCATCCTCCTGAAGGCGGCCGTGCGAGATGCTGCGCCACGACGTATACGACACCACGCGAACTTCGCTATTACTTATGCGCAGGCGCACGACGGACAGTATGCCGGCTGTGCTTGCCGTATCGAAAAGGGTGTTGTCACCGGCGGGGCGCTCGCCCGAGATCAGCAGCACGTAGGCGTCCTGGTTTCCTCTTCCGTCCGTATATTCCACCACGTCGAAGTCGTAATCGAATATGCCGTCGCGCTCCACGTCGCCCTCGCCAAACCCAAGGGGAAAGTCCACGGGAGTGGGAGCGGACCACGTGCCGTTTGCCTTTGTGTGCACCACCAGGCGCGAGCGGCCATTGTCGCCGTAGCGCACCGAGGCGATACGGAACAGACATTCTACGCCGGCAATCATTGCCAGCTTCATGTGGGCTTCGCTGAGCACGCCAGCAAACAGCACGTTGTCGCTCGAGGGCTTGATGCCGCCACGCTCGTCCTCCGATACACCAGCAGAATTGGCGTTGGGGTCCGCAGCGGCGTCCTTCGCCTGCCCGATATAGGTGTACTCATACATCGGTGCGGCGTTTTCGTCGTTCTCTATCAGTGTATGGACGAAATGCTCGATCTGTCCCGTGTCGTCGCTTTCTGCATCCGCCTCGAGCTCAATGCTCGTGACCGCTTGATCCCAATCGCGCACGACAGGCGCGACGTTTACGGCAGTGGCCTTAACCTCGGCGCGTGCGAGCAGCTCGGCGTTGGTGACGATGGTGGCCGATGCGATAAATTGCGGCACGCCGCCTGCCTCGGCGTTGCCGGCCGTGCCGAAGCGGGCATCCAACGTGTAAGGCGTATCTCCACCCAATGCGAGCTCAGAGCGCTGGAGCACATACTGGTTGCCATTGTTCACCGACATATTCCACGAATCGAGGAGTGTGGGCCACGACCCCGACCAAGCCTTGGTGGTCCACTTGAACATTACGAACTGGAGTATCACATCGACATCGACGTCTGCACCTACGCGCAGTCGCGGAAGCTGGTGTCCATCTGCCTTCTCGTACCCAATGAACAGCGTGAGGGATGCGGCGCCGCGCACGGCAGACGAAGCGACGCCTGCAACGCCGGCGCCAAAGGTGACGGCAAGCCCGATCTGGATGGTGAACGAGCCCGAGGTGTTTGAATAGTCGAGCGAAATGTTTTTAAAAAACGCCGCGCCGCTGCCGTGCGTGTGGGCACCCACGGCGAGCGCCAGCTTCGCCAGCACCCAGGGGTTGACGTTTAGGAAAAACGGCACCGGTCCTAGGGTAAACTGCTCGGTCCAATTGAGGTCGGTTCTTACCTGGAAGAGGGCCTTAATATTGCCAAATGCGGGGTCGTTGTTGTCACCCCAGGTTTTGCCCACCCAGTCGTAGGCGAGCGATCCGTACAGCTGTGTGGCGATATCCATCGTAAAACGCGGCGTGCAGTGGTGACGAAGCAGCTTAGTGTTCCTTGGATCGGTGCCCGAACCGGCACTCATACTTTTGTACTGATTCCACTTCCCCTCCATCTCGTCGAGGTAGCGGTTTGCCTGCTTGGCGCCCGACTCGCGCGGTGACTTCTTCCAGTACTCCGGATCCGGATTGCCCGAATCGTTCATGTAGCCGACCGGTTTGTATCCTCCGCCAAACAGCACGTATCCGGCAAAAGAGAAATCGAACAAAATGGGGAACGAGGGCATCCAGCACGTGAACTTATTGCCGCCGATGCCGGGAAACGCCGCCGGGAAATCAAACGGAGTAATCTCTTGGTCCATGGTGGTGGGGACGATAGTGGTCGAGCCCGATTCTGCCTTTGCGGCCGGCGCGGTGACAACGGCCATGGGGGAGGAGAGTGTATAGGTCTTGCCCTGATAGTCGAGGACAAAGCGCAGCTTGCATCCTTCCTCCAGAAGGCCCGAAGCTGTATCGAGGAACGTGTCTTCGAGTGTGAACGTTGCCAGATTATCCGAACCCGATGCACTGGCCTTGACTTGGCCAATTTGCGTGACGGTTTCGGATGAGCTGCTCGTGGCGGGCATTACCTTGTTGATGCACAGCGTTGCCTGTCCACCCTGTGGCAGATGTGCCTGCACGGTAAAGGCGTGCGTGTCGGGTTGGTCGTTTCCGGCGTCGTCCTTCGGCAGTGCCATGAACGTGGCGTCGGCGTACTGGATGTCCCACTCGTCGAACGTAAGCTGGCGAAAGTACGGCTCACCGTCGGAAAGCGGACGTGTGGGCGCGGTAATGGCGGTGCCGCCCTGGATGCGCGTGAGGGGGATCTCGACATCACGGTAGCCCGCCATGCTGATGGAGATGCCACCGTTAAAGTCGTACGCGTCGAGAAGCGTTGCCTCGTCCACGTAGCCTTCCGAAAGCGGCGCGACCTCAAAGATGGCCGTGCCCTCGTCGTCGGTAGTGGCGGAGATCTGCTTGCCCGCGGCATAACGCGACGCGAGCGTGACCTGGGCTCCCTTGATGGGCATATTCTTGTTGGCGACGTCGACCACGACCACACCAAACATGGTGCGCGAGAGAACGAGCACCTTGAAGGGGTCTTCTTCGTCGGCATAGGCCTCGGTGGGGGCGAATGGCAGTATGAAGGCGTTTGCGCTGCTCGGCACGCGAGGCAGCATGATGCCTGCCAGCGAGGATGCTCCGGCGATAAGTAGCGAACGACGATCAAGCATTTTGGGCTCCCATCCCGCAAATAACGGAGGAAATAATCCTATTTTGCGAGAAGGTGCCCCGTGGCGGTAGTGCCGTTCAAGGGTCAAAATGTCCAAATTGATCGAGCGAAGCGCCGGGTTCCGGAACGCGTTCGATGCGCTTGGCAGCCCGGTCGCTAACGCAACATATGCGCGACCAGCTCGGCGCGAGTTCCGATACCAAGCTTGGCATACACTCCTGATAGGCGGTTTTTAACAGTGCCCGGCGATACTTCCATGTGGCGTGCGATTTCGGCGTTGGTCCATCCGCGGCAGGCGAGCATGGCCATGGTGAACTCCGTGGTCGTTAAATCGTCGGCCACGTCCTCGCCCGAATCGGGGTTGTGGATGCGCCGCCAGCCGTAGCTGAATCGATACGTAATCTCGATGATGCGTGCGAAATCGTCAGGGTATTGCGCTTTTAGGCACGCCTCGATGAGCCCCTGTAAAAGGCCGTGGTGCTCGCCAATGAGCTCGATAAGGCCGTCGGGGCGCGCAATGTCCCAAGCGGCTCCGAAATGTGCCTTTGCGGCGTCGATGTCCTTGAGGCTCATGCATGCCATGGAAGCCGCCAGGTGCAGGAACAGTTCCGAGATGGGATAGCTTCCCTGTTTCATGATCAGGGCATTTTCCACCATGCCCAGGCTGCGGCCGTATTCGCCGCGCAGATACAAGGCGTGCGCCATCACGTAGCTGGCGAACAGGCGCAGGCCTTCGGGCAAATGCGCCGCAAGCGGATAAAACTCTTCGGCGGAATACGGGGAAGGCAAGTGCAGCAGGACGCTCGCGGCCGAGGCGAACAGGATGTGCATGGCGTGGACGGCAGGCGATTCCTCGTCGGCCGGCGTATCGAGGATGCCAGTAAGGCACCGGCGGGCATCGGCGATACGGTTGAGCGACAGACTGGCGTATCCGCAGATAAAGCATGCGGAATAGCGCAGTGCGGGGTCGGTGGCGTCAAGATAGGGGCGCGCCGTCTTGGCAGCGAGGGTGGCCTGTCCGCGAAAGTACAGCGCTTCTGCCGTGGCAATGGCGCGCGAATCGGGGTCGGAAATGCCTGCAACCGCAGCGTCAATCTGCCCCGGCACAAAGGCGGTGCACATCAACGGCATGGGAACGCATGGGTAGCCATCGCAGTCCATCTTCCATCTCCCAACAGCTGGCAACAATAGCAGCAATTGTACTCCTGTTACTCGGGACTGGGATTTGCGGGTATGGCATACGATTACGCAGAACGTATAAAGGAAGAGTCTATTGGCGATGCTGCCAAGGTGGCTACCGAAGCCTAGCTGACCTCGACAGTAGGAAAAATTGCCACCCCTGCAAAAAGCTTTGTCGCAGCGATGGGAAACACATCTCGTTCTGCATATAATGAGGTCATATGACGGTGCGTTTGCATACGTGTGACGCATTCCCATCGAACCGAAAAGGAGCTTTGCATGGATTCCAACAAGCGTCCCGACGACATGGTGCGTATCACCACTTCCGAACTTGCCCAGGTGTTCATCGATGAGCAGGTCGCTGCAATCCGCGAGCAGATCGGCGACAAGAAGGTCCTGCTGGCCCTTTCCGGTGGTGTCGACAGTTCGGTTGTCGCGGCCCTGCTCATCAAGGCCATCGGCAAGCAGCTTATCTGCGTGCACGTGAACCACGGCCTGATGCGTAAGGGCGAGAGCGAGCAAGTCGTCGACGTCTTCAAGAACCAGATGGACGCCAACCTGGTCTATGTGGACGCGACCGATCGCTTCTTGGATAAGCTCGTGGACGTCGAGGAGCCCGAGGCCAAGCGCAAAATCATCGGCGCCGAGTTCATTCGCGTGTTCGAGGAGGAGGCCCGCAAGGTTGGCGACGAGGTCAGCTTCCTCGCCCAGGGCACCATCTACCCCGACATCCTGGAGTCCCAGGATGGCGTGAAGGCCCACCACAACGTGGGTGGCCTGCCCGAGGACCTGCAGTTTGAGCTTTGCGAGCCCGTCAAGCTGCTGTACAAGGACGAGGTCCGCGTCGTGGGCCGCGAGCTCGGTCTGCCCGAGAACATGGTCGAGCGTCAGCCGTTCCCCGGTCCCGGCCTGGGCGTCCGCTGCCTTGGTGCCATCACCCGCGACCGTCTTGAGGCGCTGCGCGAAGCCGACGCCGTCGTGCGCGAGGAGATCGACAAGGCAGGTCTGACCATCTGGCAGTACTTCGCCGTGGTGCCCGACTTCCGTGCCACCGGCGTGCGCGAGGGCAAGCGCGCCTACGACTGGCCCTGCATCATCCGCTGCATCAACACCGTCGACGTGATGACCGCCGAGGTGCCTGAGCTCGACTGGGCACTGCTCAAGCGTATTACCGCTCGCGTCACAGCCGAGGTTCCCAGCATCTGCCGTGTGTGCTACGACCTCACGCCCAAGCCCGTCGGCACCGTTGAGTGGGAATAAGCTTTTTGGGCTGCTTTGATCATAGTTCCATGAATGGGGAGGCCTCGCGCGATTGCGCGGGGCCTTCTTTTTCGAAAAGAGCTGCCGTCGTGGTGTTGCCACTGTCCATCGTGCTTGCCATCGCCTCTGGTGTTGCTCCTGAGCAGGGCTGGTTTGCGACGAGAACTAGCAGGGCTTGTTGGCGGCACGAGCGAAGCAGGTTGTTTCGCATTGAGCGCTCCGGGCAGAAGAAGGCCATAATGGAGTGCGCGCACAATTTGTTTTAGAGGAGGATGCCGCATGGCAAAAGACGAACAAACAGGCTGGATTGTTGAGATGCTCATGGCCAGTGTGTCGGTGGCGCCCGCGGCTCTTTTGGAAGAGGTTATGGCAGATGAGCGCTGCTTGGCTTTTGGCCCCATCCACCATTTTATTGTGGGCGCGGTGCTGCTTGCGTGCTGGCGCAACGCCGAAGCATCTGGGGAGCGAGATGCGATGCTCAAAGACGATCTTGCCGATTTGATGTCTCGGTCGGATTGCGTGCCGGGGGCGACGTGTGCCCGTTGGGGCGTGTGCGGGGCAGCTGCGTCTGCGGGCATGGCATATGCAATCGTGCGCGGCAATGCGCCGCTGCGCAGTGAAGGCTGGCAGGAGGGGCAGCTTATGGTTTCGGAGCTGCTTGCCGCCATCGCGCGCTCGGGAAGCCCACGGTGCTGCAAGCGAGATGCGCGCGTGGCGATTCGTGAGGCCGTTTCGTTTTTTAACGCGCTCGGCGGACCACAGCTTAAAGCATGGGAGAAGACGCCAACCTGCGATAGCTATGCGGTCAATACAGTGTGCATGGGCGAAAAGTGTCCGTATCATCCGTCCTTTATCATCCAATAGGGAATCGGGTGCCCCAATAAGGGTTGGGCAGATGTGACAAAGTGACAGTTCCTTTGTCACATTATCGACGGTATGCGCGGGATGGTGCGCCACGCGGCGTGCCGTCCCGTTCGTTTTTTGGTGCGGTTTGTTACATTCCTCACTGGCGCCGGTAAAAAATGGGGATAGAGTAGGACAAACGCGTCGAATACGAACGGCGGGGGAGAGCGGGCAAGGTGCCTGCGCAGGAGAGGTTGCCGTCTATGCTGGAGCTCAAAGGAATTTGCAAAAGGTACGTTACGCAGTCGTTTACGCAGGTGGCGCTCGACAGCGTGAGCCTGTCTTTTCGGGATAACGAGTTCGTGGCCATTCTGGGGCCCTCAGGTTCGGGTAAGACCACGATGCTCAACGTTATCGGCGGACTCGACCACTTTGACTCGGGTGACCTGCTGATCGACGGTATTTCGACCAAGGACTTTCACGATCGCGATTGGGATGCCTATCGCAACAACCGCATCGGCTTTGTGTTCCAAAGCTATAACCTCATTCCACATCAGACCATTTTGGAAAACGTGGAGCTGGCGCTTGCGCTCACGGGCGTGGGGCACGCCGAGCGCCGCCAGCGTGCGCGCAAGGCGCTCGAGGCCGTTGGTCTGGGCGAGCACGTGAATAAGCGCCCGAGTCAGCTTTCGGGTGGACAGATGCAGCGCGTGGCCATCGCCCGCGCCCTGATTAATGATCCCGAGATTGTGCTGGCAGACGAGCCGACCGGCGCTTTGGATTCCACAACGTCCGTGCAGGTCATGGACTTGCTCAAGGACGTCGCGCGCGACCGTCTGGTTATCATGGTCACGCATAATCCCGATCTGGCGTACGAGTACGCCACGCGCATCGTCAACCTGGCGGACGGCAAGATTACCGACGATTCTGATCCTTTCGATGTCGCTGACGCCACGCGCCGCGAGGCCAAGCCTACGCGCAAAACCTCGATGAGCTTTGTGACGGCGCTGGGGCTTTCTGCCCGAAACCTTATGACCAAGAAGGGCCGTACGGCCATGACGGCCTTTGCGGGCTCGATTGGCATTATTGGCATCGCGGCGATTTTGGCGCTGTCCAATGGCGTAAACGGCTACATCAAAAAGGTCGAGGAGGACACGCTTTCGAGCTACCCGCTTACCATTTCCAAGCAGGATTACGACCTGTCGTCCATGATGGGCGAACAGGGGGCCACGGATGACGATACGTCCAAGAACGAGGGTTCGTCCGACGACGGCACCGACGGCAAGGCTCAGGGAACCAAAAAGATCCCCGTGGTCACGGCCGTAAAGGATATGTTTGCAAGTGTTAAGTCCAACGACATGACGAGCTTTAAGGCATGGCTCGATGCCGGCGGCGACGGTATCGACAAAGAGGTCAACGCCATCCAGTACGGTTACGGCGTGACGCCGGTTATCTATCGTGCCGGCAAGGGCGATGAGAAGCCTGTCCGGCTGGTGCCCAACGCTATGACCGAGGCCATGAGCGGTGGTGCGAGCTCGGCGGCAACGGTGAGCATGGACTCCATGGGGACCTCGGTCTTTAACGAGATGATCGACGATCAGAGTCTGCTCGACAGCCAGTACGATGTCGTCGCCGGCCATTGGCCTACGTCTGCTCACGAAGCCGTAATGGTGCTTTCGAGCCGTGGAACGGTGGGCGACTATACGCTTTACAGCATCGGTGCGCTGGATATCGATGAGCTCAACGACCTGGTGAACAGTGCCATGGCCGCCGACGGTAAGATTGAGACGCCTGAGAGCGGCGCCGACTTTACTTACGACGATGCGCTGTCCACGACGTTTAAGGTGTTGTCGCCGGCCGATGCTTATCGCAAAAACGAAGAGACCGGCATGTGGACTGACATGTCCGGCGACGCCGACTTTATGACGGCCAAGGTTGCCGACGGTATTGACGTGCACATTGTGGGCGTGGTGCGACCTAACGAGACGGCCAATGCGAGCGCGTTGTCTCCGGGCATTGCCTATACGCATGCGTTGACTCGCCAGCTTATGGAGCGCGCCGCCGATTCGCAGATCGTGCAAGAGCAACTTGCCCATCCCGAGACGGATGTCTTTACGGGCAAAACTTTCGACGAACTGCAAGGCGAGGCCAAGCAAGGCGTGGATCTGGGCAGTATGTTCAGTGTGGACGAGGCGGCGCTCAAGAGCGCGTTCTCGTTCGATGCGTCTGCACTCTCGGGTGCTGCCGGTGGCATGGATTTTTCGGGCATCGATTTGTCGGGCCTGGATATTGACCTTTCGGGCGTTGGCAAAGACATCGACTTAAGCGACATCATGGCCAAAGCGCCGACCCCCGATTTCTCGGGCATCTTTGACGGTCTGGAGCTCACGCCCGAGCAAATGCAACAGGTGGGAACGCTTGCCAACCAACTATTTGAGGGCTTTTTGCAGTCTGATCAGTTTAGGGCGCTGTCACCCGAAGATCTCAAAGACGCGTCAAAGCTTGCTGCCGCATTCTCGGCGTATCTCGAGAACGATGTTGTGGCGCAGCAGTGCCTGGCACAGCTCAAGGCGCTCGGCGGCGATGCCCTGGTCGAGCGCCTGCAACAGGCGATGACCGACTATGTCCAAAATCAGTTGGCTCCGTATCTGCAGCAGGCTATGGATCAGGTGATGAAGGCGATCAGCGAGCAGGTGGCAACGACCGTGTCGACCCAGCTTAAGGCCGGCGCGGCAGGGCTCATGGACCAGATGGTGACGCAGATGTCTTCGAGTTTTGCCAACCTGGCGAGCGCCATGCGCGTGGATGCGAGCGCCTTTGCTCGTGCCATCCACTTCAACATGGACGCCGAGGACCTGAGCTCGCTCATGATGAGCTATGCCAAGGCGTCGAAGCTCACCTACGACAACAATCTGACCACGTTGGGCTACGCGGATGAAGCGGATCCCATCTCGGTCAAGATTTTCCCGCGCGACTTTGAGGCCAAGGAGCGCGTACTCGACCATATCGATGCGTACAACAAGCAGGTCAAAGCCGCCGGCCACGACGAGCAGGCAATCTCGTACACCGACTACATGGGCATCATCATGGGCTCGGTGACTGATATCGTGAATACCATCAGCTTGGTGCTCATCGCGTTCGTGAGCATCAGCCTGGTCGTGAGCTCCATCATGATCGGCATCATCACCTACATCAGCGTGCTGGAGCGCAAAAAGGAGATTGGCATCCTGCGCGCGATCGGCGCGTCGAAGCGCAACGTGGCAAACGTGTTCAACGCCGAGACCTTTATCGAGGGCCTCATTGCCGGTGTCTTTGCCATTGCCGTTGTGGTGCTCGTGAGTTTTCCGGTTAATGCCTGGGCGCTTGCTGCCAAACAGGTACCCAATCTGATGAGCTTGCCCGTGCAGGATGCGCTGGCGCTCATTGCAATTTCGGTGCTGCTGACGGTCGTTGCCGGCCTGCTGCCGGCCCGCAGTGCATCCAAGAAAGACCCCGTAGAAGCCCTGCGCTCCGAATAATGTGACAAAGGGACTGTCCCTTTGTCACATTGAGTGACATGTAATTCGAGGTCTAATACTTTTCCCGAGAAGTGAACGAGTCAAAATGGACCCCCGAAGCATCGACACTTATTGAAGGCGGTTTCCTGCGGTTTTGCCAGCCAAATCCTGCGGGTTTGGCGTCTAAAAATGTCGATGCTTCGGGGGTCCAAATATAGCCGTTCACTTCTCGGGAAAAGTATTAGACCTTGAGATATAGACGGCGTTTGCGAGCGTCAATTAGAGCGTAAGTTGCTAGTCCTCCTTTGCGGAGAGCATGAGGCTAATTTCCGGATGGGTGTACTTGTCGAACTCTTCTTTGGGCTCGGCGTTAAAGGTGTAGTACGACTTGATAGATTCGTCCTCCGTCTTGATGCTGATTTCTTCATATAGGGATCCGGCTAAAATGCCTGTTTAAATTCATCCGACAGGCTGCATGGCGTGAGGAGGCCCGGTGTGGCAACGGAAATGTCCAACCCGTTGAGCGGGGCGCATAGTGTCGCGATATCCTGCTCGGTGCAGGCGAGGTTGTCTGCAAGGCTTGCCTCGGGGTCGATCTGACTGGTGTAATCGACGTCCGTGAGCATGCCATCTGCATCGAAAGAAAGGTAGACATAGGCTGCTTGAGCGCCGAGGTCATTATCACGCAGATAGCCGATAATGCGGTAGCCGTAGTCGTGATACGACTCGTATGGGTCGTCTGCCGCGACGCGTTTGCACACGGGTTCCAAGGCATCTTGCGCGGCGAGCACGCCGGCGACCTCCGCGGGGCGGTCTTTGTTGGTTTGGGCTACCGCAAGTCTGCTCTGTAGCTCCTTCCACTGTTTGCCCTGCATTCCAAAGCGCGGCGCAAGAGCGCAATAGCAAAAGATGACGAGTTCGATTGCGGTGAGTGCAATGGCGGTATATATGCCCGCGGGTTGGAATTCCTTTTGGTGGAACGCGATATCGTTGATCATTTGGAGCGGCAACATCAACAGGCATGCTACGAACGACATGACGAGTGCGGTCGCTGCGATTTTGGGGTATGTGCAGTACCGCTGGATGTGTTTCTTTTCTTGCTCGGTGAGCAGCTGCATGGGGCCTCGACTCTCATCGTTTTTCGAGGGCGATGCGCATACGCTCTTGAGTATATGAGTGGAGGGTGTCTGTTGTTCAGACATGGCGGTCAGCAGCGTGCTGTTGGTGATCGATTGATCGCGAACGTCCTCTTTTGGACAAGGAAAAAGTGGCGAGTGAGGGAGCTGCTGTGGGGCGGCCCTGCTTGCTGTTTGCGGGCGCCATTCACCTTCGTTGCACAGGGACGGTCGGAGGGTTGGTTGGTGTCAAGCAACCGCTTCCGCCTTGTGGGCCGCCTCAAGGACAAGGCATAATGCATGCGACAAGGGGGCAGTCCCTTTGCCGCATTGATTTGAGAGTAGATGTTGATGATTCTATCGTTGGCCCCCATGGAGGGGATTACCGGGCATGTGTTCCGTCGCGTGCATGCGGAGTGCTTTGGCGCGCTCGATTGTTATTACACGCCGTTTTTGCCGCCGCCGCGGGTGGGAAACCGCTTTGGCGGCAAGGCGTTTAAGGAGATCGATCCTGCCAATAACCAGGGGCTCAACGTAGTGCCTCAGCTGATGTCTAAGAACGCGGACGAGTTTGTGTGGGCGGCGCAGGTGCTCACCGACATGGGCTACCGCGAGGTCAATCTCAACCTTGGCTGCCCCTCGGGGACGGTTGTTGCCAAGGGCAAAGGATCGGGCTTTTTGCGCAACCTCGATGGGCTCGAGGTATTCTTGCTTGATGTGTGCGAGCGATCGCCGTTGCCGGTGTCGGTAAAAACCAGGCTGGGGCTGGAGAGCGACGACGAATACGAGCGCGTGCTCGACCTGTACTGTCGCATGCCGCTGGCAGAACTGATCGTGCATCCGCGCGTGCAGAAGGACCGTTATACGGGCTCGCCACGCAAAGAGTTTTATGGCGAGACGTTGGAGCGGGCACCGTTTCCGGTGGCATACAACGGCGATATTTTTGATCTTGAGGACATGGATGCGCTGGTGGAGGCCTATCCCGGTACACGCCATGTGATGCTGGGGCGTGGCCTGCTTGCGAACCCCGCGCTGGCTCGCATGGTCAAGGGCGGCCCTGCTGCCACGGCAGCCGAACTGCAGCGCTTCCACGACACGCTGTTTGCGGCATATGCAGAAGAGATTGACGGCAACGCGGTCTTTCGCATGAAGGAGTGGTGGTTCTACGCTAAATGCGCCTTCGCCGATCCTGCTACCGTTCACAAGCTCGTACGCAAGACTAAAAAGGTCGACGAATACCGCGCCGCCGTCGATCGCGTCTTTCGCGAGCAGCCACTTGCGCCTACCGCTCGTTTCCACGGATAACTGATCTGTAGGGGGACGAGGGAAGCAAATCGTCTTGTTGGTGCCAACTCCCAGAGGCTTGGGACTGGCACCAAAAGTTGTGCAAGAAACTTGCCAAAATGTGATGATGCTATGACTATTTAAAATGTTTGCAATGCGATAACGCTTGAGCTATACAAGCTTGAGCTATACCATAAAGAACATTTCGCTTATGCCATAAGAATAGTGGCGTAAGAAAGCTGTGCCGGCGTTCTGTCGGGCTCGATACGAAAGGAAAGGCATTCCATGAAAAAACGCTCCCATGCCGTTCTTGCGGTAACAGCAGGGCTTATGACATCCCTCTGCTTTCTTGCGCCTCAGGCTTTTGCGGATGGCGGTTTTGCTTCTGTTTCCGAGCCTGCCGTTGAGGCGTCTTCGGTGAGCACGGTTGCCAAGCCCCAAGTCGATGCCGCGTCTGCGAACGAATCTGGCACGCCTGTCGCCTCTTCTGTCGAATCTGCTGCGACCACTCCCTCCTCGGCTCCTGTTGCCGCAAGTGCTTCTGCGGGCGCAAGGAACGGTGCTTCTGTCGCAGAGTTTAATGGGACCCAGTACGCGACCTTTGATGAAGCGCTTGCTGTCGCCGAGAAAACTGACGGCGCGACGACCATCAAGCTCCTTGCCGATGCCGTGACTTCGGGCCTTGATTTGCACAAGGACCTCACCATCGACGGCAATGGCCACGCGCTGAACTTCACCGACAAGGGCATCGCCCTTTGGGGTAAGGCTTTGACGTTCAAGAACGTCAACGTGACCATGACCGGCATCGACTCCACTCCGTATACCGCCGAGTGGAATTGGATGTCTGTGAGCGCGAGCAAGGATGCCTCGCTCACGCTCGATGGCGCTACGCTTACCATGGACGGTACTGGCACTCCTAGCGGCGAAAAACAGACTCACGCCATCTATTTCGGTGGCAACAACAAGCTCAACTTGAAGAATCGCTCTAATCTCACCATTAAGAACTACAGCCAAGACGCTCTTGAGTGGGATGGTGGTGACGGTGGCTACAACGTGAATATTGAAGGTGGTTCCACCTATATCTCCGACCACAACCGCTCCGGCTTTACGGGCACGTTCTATGCCACTATCGATTCGTCGACGGTTAAGGTTCTTGACAGCACGGGCAACGGCTCGAACGGTACGTATTTCGCCATCAAGAACGGCTCTGACGTCACGTTCGAGAACAGCGGCACCTGGGGTATTTCCGCCTGGCGCATCGATATGAGCAACGGTTCGAAGCTCCACGCGAACAACAACGGATATAGTGGCATCTGGACTCGCGTGCTTAACGTTGATTCTTCTTGCCTGGTTGACGTCGAGGGAAACGGTACAAAGGGATTCGCCGCGAAGACCAACGGCGGCATTTTCTTCCAGGGCAACGGCAAATACGATAGCGTGATTGAGAAGGGCGCGAACGTCACCGTTACGAACAACGCTGGTTCCGGTATCTACACTGCTCAAAAGGCCTGCAACCTGATCATCGGCTCCGCGACCATTACCAATAACGGCACTGGCGCCTGCAACAAGGACGGCATTGGCGCCGACATGGGTGGCGGCGTCTATAACGTGGGCACTATGAAGCTCGATCCGTCGGTTGTTATCTACAACAACCACGCCGCGAACGCCGGCGATGACATCTACAGCACCGGTGCTGGCGTCACTGAGTTTGGCAATGTTGGCGCTGACTGGATCCTTGATGACTGCGATCACACGATCGACGGCTGGTACGTTGACGGGAAGGACTCTCGCTGGTCCGCCCATGGCGAGGCCAAATATGTAGAGGCTGCTCAACCTGGTACTTACGAGGCAAAAGAAGCCCCTGTTGCATTCAAGGCTGCCCATGGCCTGGTGGGCGTTGATTACCAGTATGTCGGCGAAGCCCCCGAGAAGGCAAAGTTGCCCGATGCTGATGAGGGCCTTGAGGTTGGCTCTGCGTATGCCGCCAAGGAGCAGAAAGCTGTCGATGGTTGGACGTTCGATGGTTGGTATACCGACGAGGGCTGCACGGTCCTGTGGAACGACGGCGATTCGCTGACGGGTTCGATGACGCTCTACGGTAAGTGGACGAAGAAGCCCGTTCAGCCGAGTGATAAACCCAAGACGGAGAGTGCCAAGAAGACTAAGAGCACCAAGTCACTCCCTTCGACCGGTGATAAAAGCAGCGCAGTGATGACTGCCGCCCTCGCCGGTGTTGGCACTGCGGTGCTCGGCTTTGGTGAGGCGATTCGTCGCAGGGCCAATTCCAATAGGTAGTTGATGGTTGGCAGGTCACGCTGACGGTGGGCTACATCGCTAAGCGCATTTGTTCAATTTAGGGCGTGGGTGGCTAGAGCGAGCCACCCACGCCCTTTCGTTTGACCCCTCGGGGCGGAGAAAAACGAATCACCTGTGCCGGGCTCATGCAAAAAAGCTGTACACCAGCATCCAAAGATGTCGAAAAGTGTCGACTTTGGATGCTGGTGTACATGTTTAGGCCGTATGGGGTGGGGCCTTGGACGGACGGGATGCGCACGCTAGAGCAGGTTCTCCTGTACCCATGCGATGATGTTGCTCGATTCGTAGAGTGGTTTGCCGTCGATGAACAGACAGGGAACCTGGCGTTTTCCGCCAACGGCGATGAGCGTCTGCTCGGCATCGGGGTCGGTCGAGATGTTGCGCTCAGGGATGGTCACACCGTTATCGGCAAGGAAACGCTTGACCTTTATGCAATACGGGCAGCCGGTCATAACGTACAGCGTGAGCTCATGATTAGTAGCCATAGGTCTCCAATCGGTTGAGGTTTTGATTGAAATACCCAAAGCCGCCGCGGTCTATGCATGAGCTGACGACGACTCGATGGCCTGTACCAGAAACGCCGTGGCTCCGGTGCCGCAGGGCTTGTCGTAGTAGTCGATAAAGCGCTGGTCAGCAAGATAGCCGTGGGCGAGGCCCAGGTATGCTTCGTCTTGGGGCTTGTGCCCCCAGTTAAGGCCAATCCATCGACGGTGCATCGCGACAAGTTTGCGGGCCTCGCTTCCATCCGCATCGCCGTCGCCCATGGCAATCGAAAGCTGGCCCAGAATAGCGCGTTCAAGTTCCTTCATGTCGTTCCATGTCTCGGGGTCCATGTCCAGCAGTGCTTCGTTTGCTGCGTCGATCGCCTCGTCGCCATAGCGCGCCCGCGCCTCGGCGCCGTAGCGCTCCTCGTTTTCTTGCACGGAGCGCCAGCGCTCCAGTTGCGGCAGGACGGCGCCCATGAGCGAGACGGCTTCGTCGAGCGACATGCCGGTGTTTTGCGCCAGCCGCGGGGCACAATCCTCGATCATCGCCTCCATCGTGGTCTCGTAGGTGTACTCGCCGTGGTCGTAGCACCACTTGCAGTAATGATCGGTCGCGGTGCCCGCAGCATCGGTACCGCAGTCGTCGGGCGTGAGTATCATGCCGCAGCTCTGGCAATAGTGCTCGGGCATTTCGAGCAGGTGGGACAGCGGTTCTCCGGTTACGGCGGCAATGAGCTTCATCATGTCGATGCCCGGGGTGACTTCGCCGCGTTCCCAACGGCTGACGGCTTGGCGTGTGACGAAGAGCTTGGCGGCGAGCTGCTCTTGGGTAAGGTGATGGGCGCGGCGAATGGCAATGAGCTTTTCTGCAAAGGCCATAGCGACTCCTTTCTGCTGGTTGATGGCTTAAGCATACGCGGCGGCCGGCGCCCTTCCAAGCAACCTTTGGTTGCATGACGGGAGACCGCGGCGAAGAATTGCGCGCTGCACCCCACACCTCCATGCCGTACAATGACCGGCATGGAACCTATCGCACACATACATACCGACCTGCCGCAGAAGTTCGGCATTCCGCGCAACAGCTTTTTGGCGCCCCACCTGCAGGGACGCATCGTCTTTGAGCCGGAATTTGCCTCCAACGCAGCAGTTGAGGGTCTGGACTCCTTCTCTCACTTATGGCTGCTGTGGCGCTTCGAAAACGGAACGCCCGGCGGCACGGCTAAGGATATAGCTGCCGATGCCAAGACGCAGGACAGGTCCGGCACCAACGTCAAGTGGTCGAAGACTGTGCGCCCGCCGCGTCTGGGCGGAGCCGAACGCGTGGGCGTGTTTGCCACGCGGAGTCCGTTTCGCCCCAATCCCATCGGTCTTACCTGCGTCAAGCTCAGCCGCGTTGAGCGCACCGACGACGGCCCCATCATCCATGTACTGGGGGCCGATCTGCGTGACGGCACGCCCATCTACGACATTAAGCCCTACATCCCGTTTGCGGACTGCCACCCGGATGCGACCGGCGGCTGGATTGAGGGTGCTCCGTGGCAAGAGCTCGATGTTGAGTTCCCGCAAGCGCTTCAAGACATGGTCCCGCCCGCAAAGCTCCCCGGTCTGGTCGAGGTTCTTCGCCAAGATCCGCGCCGCGCGGGCAGCAAGCACGAGCCAAACCGCGTTTACCACTTGGCTTACGCCGGACTCGACATATCGTTTACGGTTGACGGGGCCAGGTTGACGGTAACCGCCATCAACGACGCGCGAGACTAACCAGCCATTCGTTAACCAGCCATTCGTCCGCACCCGTCAAATTAAGCGCCAAACCCCATGCCAAAATCGCCTACGCTGGTGGACAATAACGCCTACCGAATCATTCCGCTCTGCACGGGGGCTCAGCATGAAATACGACTTCACTTCAATCATCGACCGCCATGGCATGGACTCCATCGCCGTTGACTCTTGGGGTGAGATCCCCGGTATGGCTCCGAACGCACCCGACGAGGGCTTCGACCGCATTCCCATGTGGGTGGCGGACATGAACTTCGCCACGGTGCCTACAGTCCAGGAGCACATCATTCAGCGCGCCCAGCACCCCATGTTTGGTTACTTCAATCCGCGTTCCGAGTACTTCGACCGCATCATCGAATGGCAGAGCCGCCGTAATGGCGTCGAGGGCCTGGCGCCTGAGCATATCGGCTACGAAAACGGCGTGCTGGGCGGTGTCGTGTCGACACTGCGCGCGTATGTCCAGCCGGGCGATGCGGTGTTGGTCCACAGCCCCACCTACATCGGCTTCACCAAGTCCATCGAGGCCGCGGGCTATCGCATTGTCCACAGCCCGCTTCAGCTCGACGACCAGAGCGTGTGGCGCATGGACTTTGAGGACATGGAGCGCAAACTCGCCCAAAACCACATCCATGCCGCAGTGTTCTGCTCGCCGCACAATCCCTGCGGCCGCGTATGGGAGCGCGACGAGATCGAGCGCGCCATGGACATTTATCGCGAGCACGATTGCGTGGTGATCTCGGACGAGATTTGGTCCGATATCATTCTGCCAGGACACAAGCACATCCCGACGCAGTCGGTGAGCGAGGATGCCCGCATGCGCACGGTTGCCCTCTATGCGCCGAGCAAGACGTTTAACCTGGCGGGTCTGGTCGGCAGCTACCACATTGTCTACAACGAGACGCTGCGCGACCGCATGTGCGCTGTGTCTAACAAGACCCATTACAACGAGATGAATGTCCTTTCGATGCATGCGCTTATCGGTGCCTACCAACCGCAGGGCTACGAGTGGGTGGACGAACTCAACCAGGTGCTTGCCGACAATATCGAGTACTTCTGCGATTACGTGGACGAGCATTTTGAGGGCGTGTCCTATTCGTGTCCGCAGGGCACGTACATGGTGTTTCTGGACTGCACCGAATGGTGCCGCGAGCATGGCCGTGATATTCAGTGGTTGCTCGACGAGGGGGCACGCGTGGGCGTGGGGTATCAGGATGGACGTCCGTTCCATGGCCCCTGCCACATTCGCGTGAATCTGGCGCTGCCGCTTTCGCGCGTAAGGGAAGCGTGCGACCGCCTAGACCGTTACGTTTTTGGGGTATAGGGGTCGCACGATTCGGGTACTGCGGCTTGCGCCCGTGTCGTCAACGTGCGTGGGCGCATAGGGCGCAGAGGGTTGCGAGCGCGTTTTCCACGTTTGCTACTTTTCTTGAATTTGCTTGCCGCAAAGGTGTTCAACCGTAATTTCATACAGCTGGACGCCCCTGATACTTTGCTTGATCTCCTCTTCGACCTCTTCGGCAGAAGGATAGTACTTGAGGGCAAACTGTCGGACTTTGTCTTCGACAAACGCCGGGTCATCGTTCACGAGGCGGCAACGGCCGAAAACCACGGTGCTCTGAACATAGGGTGCCCAGTCGTCGTCTTTGTACCAATCGTTGCCATAGACGGTAAAGCAGACTTTGTCGCTGCGTTTGAGTGCATCGACCTTATGCCCCGCCTTGGCTCCATGAAAGTAAATTTTGTCGTGCTCGGGGTCAAAGTAGTAGTTAACGGGAATGGCGTAAGGATAGCCGTCGTCTCCGTTGACGGCAAAAATGCCGCGTTTGCAATTAACAAGCAGCTCTCGTGCCTCTTGATCGGTGATAGCACGCTTCTTTCTACGAAGAGGTCTAAACATCGTGGGTTTCCTTTCTTTCCGCGTGCTGCGTGCACGGCGGTGGGTGGTATGTCTATATCAAGATACTAGTTCAGGCTGCGAGGCCGACGGGAACATCCTATTTGTCGCAGATTGAAACGCACTTTTTGTTGTGGAAGGATTGTCCCTCACAACTCGTCGTCTAGGGGCATTCTCGATGGCTGGTTCCGTTTGCGGGGGAGGCGTGGGACAATACCGACCAAAAGCGATTGCTTGTCCTGAAAAAAGGGGGTCTCGATGAAAAAGCTGAGGACGCTGGCCGATGTGTTGCGTCAAGCCGGTTTCGTCCGCATCACGGGCCTTTTTCTCGTCTTTTATCTTCTGTGTTCAATGGCTGTTTGGCTCTCTGAGCCAACAACTCTTACGTTTGGCGATGGCCTTTGGTTTAGCTTTGAAACCGTATCGACGATCGGCTTTGGCGACATTCCGGCCGAAACGCCGGTCGCCCGTGTCATCACGGTCGTCCTGAGCGTTATCAGCATTTTTTACATTGCCATGCTCACGGGCGTGGCGGTGAGCTACTGCAATATGCTCATCAAGATGCATCAAAAGGACACTATGGCGCGCTTTATGGATGATCTTGAGCATTTGGAAGAGCTCGATCGTGACGAGCTCGCCGATCTGTCGCGCCGCGTGCGCGAATATCGCCGGCGCCAGCGCTAAAACGGGCGCCGCGCGTCACGATGAGGGGGACTGAATTTGAATATCACCGTGTATCTGGGTGCCAGTATCGGCAATGACCCGGCGTTTCTGCCTGTGGTGCAGGAGCTGGGCAACTGGATTGGCGCCAACGGGCACGCGCTCGTGTACGGCGGATCCAAATCGGGCCTGATGGGCGCGCTCGCCGATAGCGTGCTTAATGCCGGCGGGCACGTGACGGGTGTGGAGCCGAGCTTTTTTATCGAGGCCGAGTTTCAGCACGACGGAATCGACGACCTCATCGTGACGAGCGATATGGCGGAGCGTAAGGCAAAGATGATCGAGCTCGGCGATGCGTTCATTGCCTTTCCCGGTGGGACGGGCACGCTCGAGGAGATTGCCGAGGTTATGTCCGCGGTGTCGTTGGGGCACCTGAGTGCTCCGTGCATCCTGTATAACCTGGACGGTTACTACAACGACCTCAAGGCGCTGCTCGGACACATGATTGATAAGGGTTTATCAAGCCCACGGCGCCAGCAAGGCATTTACTTTGCCGAGGATCTGTACGAAATCGCATCAATTATCAACGGATAAGCCTTGAGCCTGTCCCGCTGTGGCCCCCGGTGGCTCCGTTTGCAGCGCAGACGGTTGGCTTGTCTGGGCCACGCTCGCTCTACAATAAAACGTATCTATGTCGACTTTGACCGCGGGAGGACCCGATGGATAAGCTCGCTAAACCTACAAACCGCGCGCTGTTTTTAGTTAGCGTTGCCGTGACCGGTGCGTTCGCAGGTGCCTCGGTCTGGCTGTTCTTTTTTGTGATGGAGCACGGCATCGACTATCTATGGACCGAGATTCCGCACGCACTGGGCGTCGCTTCGCCCGAGCTTGCCAGCGGCCCGTTTGGCTTTCTGCCGTACCCGTTTTTTGTCTGCCTGCTGGGTGGCTTGTTAATCGGTCTGTACGAAAAGATGACAGACACCAAGACCGATAACCTCAATCAGGTGATGGCTAAGGTCAAGCAAGATGGGCGCTACCCGTACGACAATCTGGGCAAGCTTTCGCTTGCGGCATTGCTGCCGCTGCTGTTTGGCGGAAGTATTGGACCGGAGGCCGGCCTGACCGGCGTTATCGCGGGCCTGTGCAGCTGGGTCGGCGACCGCATGCGTCGCTTTGGCGCCGAGTTTAGGGAGCTCACGCTGCTAGGTACCCAGGCTGCCCTGACGGCGCTCTTTACCGCGCCTGTCTTTGGCTTTGTGGCGCCGCTCGCCGGTAGCGCCGACGGCCAGGGCGAAGATGCCGACGATGAGTCCGCGTCCGACGAGATCACCATCAAACTGCCCAAGGCGCAAAAGACCGTGGTCTACGGCATTGCGATTGCCGGCGGTCTGGGCACTTACCTGTTGCTTGGCCAGCTCGTGGGCGGCGGCATGGGCATGCCCAGGTTCGAGTCCGCCGAGGTGGGCAACCTGGAGCTTGCCTGGCTCATTCCGCTGGCGTTGATCGGCACCGTATGCGGTTGGCTGTACTTTGTCTCCGAGCATGCAAGCGAGGCGCTGTCCCATGCAATAGGGGAGCGTCCTGTCGTCAAGGCCATGCTGGCCGGTCTGGCGCTCGCCATCTGTGGCACGCTCCTGCCCTACACCATGTTTGCCGGCGAGACCCAGGCCGATGTGCTCATGGAAACCTATCTGACCATTCCCGCCGGCGTGCTTATCGCGACCGGTCTTGTCAAGGCTATGCTGACCCCCGCCCTCATCAATATGGGCTGGCGTGGCGGTCACTTCTTCCCGGTTATCTTCTCGGGCGTAAGCCTGGGCTATGGTCTTGCCATTCTCACCGGCGCCGATCCGGTCTTTTGCGTCGCCGTCTGCACGGCATCGACGATGGGCGCCGTCATGCGCCAACCCGTTATGGTCGTGGGCCTGCTGCTCATGTGCTTCCCGCTCAAGGGCATCGTCTGCATGATCATCGCCGCAGCCATCGCGGCGGTCATTCCGCTGCCCAAGCCGCTGCGCAAGTAGCATATTGCGCTTTGCGTTTCTTCAGAACTCGTTTTGAAGAAGCCGCGCGAGGCCGTTTGTTTACGGCGTCGCACGGCTAATGTTTAGAGCTTCCTCAGCACAATGGCGATGGTGTTGAGGTATTCGAGCGCGCCGGCTTCAACGGCAGCGCGGTCGCCTGCTGCGTACTCGTTGTCGCAGGCGAGCCAGTCTTTCCATGCTTCGTCCGTGCAGAGCATAGGCTGCATCGAGACAATCTCGACGCCAGGGGTCGGCTCGATCATGGCGCGCCACCAGGCTATGTCGTGCATATAGTCGAGCTGCTCGGGTGTCCAGGATTTGAGCAGGCAAACGGGCAGGTTGTCGTGGCAGTCGCGAACCATGCCGGGGATGCTTAAGTAGAGCATCCCACCTTGCTTTACGTAGGGGAGTAGGCGCTCACCCAGATAGTGTGGGTCACGGCCGTAGTAGTTGTACGAGTCGATACTTACGACCGCATCAAAATAGTCGTGCTCAAACGGCAGCCCCTGCGAGGCGTCTGCCTTAACAGGGTGAATCGTGTCGCGCGAGATACCGAGCGAATCGAAGAACGCACGGTTTTCGACGGGGTCGCTCCACAGATCGACAGCGTAGGCGTCAAACCCGTATTCGCGGGCGAGTAGGGCGCTGGTGATACCGGTGCCCGATCCAAGGTCGCAGACGCGGACGCCGCAGGGGATATGCACATCGCGAAGCAGCTCTTCGCAGAGCTTGAGGGGATTGGGGCCCATAATCTTAGAGCGTACGAGTGTCGCGCCGAAGCTAGTTGCTTTTGGGAAGGATTGAGATTCCTGGGTTTGCATTGTTCTTTCCTATCAGGTGCAAAAATGGCAGATGACGGAGGCGGAACGGCGCAACAAACCACGGCCGTTGGACGGCCGTTTTCGTGGTTCTATGCGATTGACCGTTCCCTAAAGAACAATGACCAAAAAGACATCCCCTTGGATGACCGAGACTGAGCCGAGGCCCGTGACGTTTATATTGTAAAACGTCACGGGCGTGCCGGGATATGCCGTTTGTCACGGATTTGCGAGCGTCTAGATCTCGCTTGGCATCGGCGCTATTTCCAAATCGCGAGCGCGGCGGTGCCCAGGACGATGAAGGCGAGACCGATGGCGCTGCGCCGTGAGAGTTTTTCGTTGAATGCCAGGCGCGCAAATAGTACCGATACGACAATCGATAGTTTGTCGATCTGCACCACGACGCTCACCTGGCCTGTGGCGATGGCGTAGTAGCACAGCAGCCACGATGCGCCAGTCGCAATGCCCGATGCCGCGAGAAATACGAGTTCGTAGCGGTCTACGTGCACGGCTTGGTCCATCTTGCCTTTAGCTGCCACGATTGCCCATGCCATAACCAGTACCACACAGGTACGGATTGCCGTGGCCAGGTTGGACTCGACGCCTTCGATGCCAACCTTGGCAAGGATGGACGTGAGCGCCGCGAACACGGCGGCGCCGAGGGCGTAAGCGAGCCAGGTCCGGTCTTGCTGCCGCTCGGGTCCGGCAAACTGCTTCTTCTCGATCATTAAAAACGTACCGAGGGTGATGACAGCGGTTCCCACGAGCTTAACCGCAAGGTTGCTCGTCTCGCCAAAAAGCACGATGGCGATCAGTGCAGCGAGTACGGTGCTCATCTTGTCGACCGGTACGACCTTATTGACGTCTCCGATGCCCAACGCCTTAAAGTAACAGATCCACGAAGCACCGGTAGCGAGTCCCGAGAGGACGAGAAAGAGCCAAGATCTGGGTTCGATGCTGCCGATGGTTCCAATGGATCCAGAAATGCCCGCCATTGCCCAGGCGAAAACGAGCACCACGCAGGTGCGAATGGCCGTCGCGACATCGGAGTCGGTCTGCTTGATGCCGCATTTGGCCAGGACTGATGTGACGCCGGCAAAGAAAGCCGACACAAATGCTGCTGCGACCCACGACACGGGTGAAATGCCTCCCCAAAGAACGACCGCGCCAGATTTACGGCGCTCGTCCGATGATACCGTCCCGCCATGAAGCTTTGATATCGCTGTGGTGAGACAGGGGCCATAGTTCGAGAGGGCATTTGGTTAAGGCTCGAATCGAAGGTGAATGGTTTTCCGCGAAGTGAACGAGTAAATCTGGACCCCTGGAACATGCACACTTTTTTCGAACAAAACTGCAGGATTCTTAGACAAAAACCGCAGGAATTGAGTCCTTAAAAATGTCGATGCTACAGGGCACTGTTTTTACTCGTTCACTTCTCGGAAAAGTATTCACCTTCGATATGCTGACGGTGTCTTTTTGGTTGCCAAGAACTAGACGGCCTGCTGTGAAGGGCGGTGGTGACGCTATGCCGCCTCGTTTCATTGAAAAAATAAGCGGGGTACCACCTAAGCTTTTTTAGCCGTCGATTACAGATCGCGTACTCGATAAACCTTGGTGCTGACAGCGCAGCTGATTACACATAGTGCGAGCGCCAGTACTGCAGTTCCTGCACACAGACAGCCAAGGACGGCGGGATCGGGATTCGCCCCGGCAATCGACATGAGCCAGTTGCTGATGGGGTTGGAGGAGCTTAGCGTGGCCATGGCAAGGCATCCGAGCAGGGCAAACAGGCCAACGGATAGGCGCAGCGCCTCCATGTGTCCAAATCGAAAGAACAGCGGCTGCGCCAAGAATACCATCATGAGGGAGATAAGCATCGATGCTGCCGAGGCGATTGCGATTTCAAAGACCGTCTGTCCGGTCGAAGGAATGCCCGCGCTGTTGAAGAGCGGGATGGAGGCGATGCTCAAAAGCGTGGCGGCGCACGTCATGACGGCCGAGAAGACAACGATGCTCAGGTAGCGTGCGCAGATGATGTCTTTGCGCGTGAGGGGCAGCGTTGCCCGATAACGCTCCCATCCGTTTTGATTGTCAAAGCCTGCCAGCGAGCTCATGACCATGATGGGTGACATGGCGCTGAGCGCGCAGGCGCCGGCACTCATGCCGGAGTCGCCACCTGACGTGTTGGCGAGGGTCAGCACAACGAATATGAACAGGCCGACGCCCGCTATGCTTGGGACAAGCGTGCGAACGATGGCGAGCTCGGACATAAAGGCGCGTTTCATTTCGAAGCCCCTTTCAGCGTGAGGCGTAGATAATCGTCAATGGTTGCCCGATCGCAGGGAATCTCGGGGAAGGCCTCGAGCGTTTCGCGACGGTTGGGCACGAGCACGTCCACGCTGTAAGCGTGGTGGGAGGCACGGGCGCCTTCGACGCAAGCCATAAGCTCGGCGGCCTGCGCTTGGGTACAGTGGGCGATGCCGGCGCGGTCGGTAATGTCCTCGCGCGGCAGGTCAAACACAATCGAGCCGTTATCGATGCAAATGATGCGGTCGGCAGCGCGATCGAGGTCGGACGTAATGTGACTCGAGAGCAGCACGCTGCGCTGGCCGTCGGCGACAAAGGCAAGCAGCTCATCGAGCAGCTCCTCGCGTGCCATGGGATCAAGACCCGCGGTGGCTTCGTCCAAAACGAGCAGCTTGGCCTTGTGACTGAGCGCACAGGCAAGCTGCAGCTTCATGCCCATGCCGCGGGAGAGGTCCTTGACCTTCGCCTTGGGATCCAAGCCAAATCGGTCGATGAGGCTGGCGAAGGTGTCGTGGCTCCAGGTGGGGTACGCCGGACTTACGAGTGCCTCAACTTCGGTCACCTTGAGTGTGGAAGGGAAGGGGCATGTGTCCAGCACGAGGCCGACACGAGTGCGCAGACAACGCTGCGCTTCACCGGGCGCGTCGGCGCCGCAGTGCTGCCCAAACAGGTGCACCTCGCCGGCATCGAGTTTGATAAGCCCGAGAGCGGCGCGAATGGTCGTTGTCTTGCCGGCGCCGTTTGCGCCCACAAAGCCAACAATCTGGCCGGGCTCCACGGCGAGCGTGACATCGCGCAGCGAAAAACGGTCACTCACGCGGCGCGAGACGCCTTTGAGTTCAAGCAAGTTTTGCATGGTATAGCCTTTCTTGCAGATGGCTACTGCATGGTTTCGGGGGCTACCAGGTCGAGCATTTCGTGCAGTTTGTCGCGCGTGACGCCCAAGGCTTCGGCTTGGCTCGCCGCTTTCGCAAGCAGGTCTTCGATATGGCATAGCTGGTTTTCGCGCAAGAGCTCCTGGTTGCCCTCGGCGACAAAACAGCCCTTGCCCTGCACGGTGCAGATAAACCCGAGTTGCTCTAGGTCGGCGTAGGCGCGCTTGGTGGTGATGACGCTCACACCCAGGTCGCTCGCGAGTGCACGGATGCTGGGGAGTTTGGCTCCCGCAGCGAGCGTGCCCGATAAGATCTGAGCTTTGACTTGCGAGGTTATCTGCTCGTAGATGGGCTTGTCGCTCGAATTGGATAGGATGATGTCCACAGCGGCTCCTTAGCTGTTGGGCTACACGTGTATATAACCGGTAAGCACAGTATATATACACTATGCACAGTTATGCAAGAGGTAAATAGGGATTGTCCGCTCGTTCATTCATCTCAATCTGTAACATCTGGAACCGATTTGGACGGCTACCTGTTACAGATTGAGATTTTGCTGGTGGGCCCCACCTGGTTGTCTCAATCTGTAACAACTGGAGAAGTTTTTGGCTGCTAGATGTTACAGATCGAGATCTTTCTGGGACGCCCACCTGTTTGTCTAAATCTGTAACAGGTAGAGGTTCAAAAACCGTCTAGATGTTACAGATCGAGACAAAGTGCTGCGGAGTGCCGTCATCGACTGCTACACAGGCCCCAACTGATGAATTTGTCCTGATAGGCGCCCTAGAGTGAGATTTCGCGGCTACAATAGTGCGGTTACAACGACGTAATGCACTCAATGCAAGAAAGGATCCGCATGGCAAGCCTGTCGGATGAAATCTCGTCGCGCCGCACATTCGCGATCATCAGCCACCCGGATGCCGGTAAGACCACGCTTACCGAGAAGCTGCTGCTCTATACCGGCAGCATCCAGACCGCCGGCTCGGTCAAGGGCAAGAGCTCGGCCAAGCATGCCGTCTCGGACTGGATGGACATCGAGAAGGAGCGCGGCATTTCCGTCACCTCCTCGGTGCTGCAGTTCACTTACAACGGCGCCTGCGTCAACATCCTCGATACCCCCGGTCACCAGGACTTTTCGGAGGATACCTACCGTACCCTTATGGCCGCTGACGCCGCAGTCATGGTCATCGACGGCGCCAAGGGCGTCGAGGCCCAGACCAAGAAGCTCTTTAAGGTCTGTACGCTGCGCCACATTCCCATCTTCACCTTTGTGAACAAGCTCGACCACGAGGCCCGCGATCCGTTTGAGCTCATGGAAGAGATCGAGAATGTCCTGGGCATCAATACGTATCCCATGAACTGGCCGATCGGCAGCGGCCGCAATTTCCGCGGCGTGTTCGATCGTCAGACCCGTCGCGTCATTGCCTTTGAGGGCGACGGTCACGCCAACGCCACCAAGAAGGTCGCCGAGGTCGAGGCCGAGCTTGGCGATTCTTCTATGGATGAGCTCATCGGCGAGGAGAACCATAAGAACCTGATGGACGACATCGAGTTGCTCGATGGTGCCGGCGACGAGCTCGACTTGGATGCCGTGGCCTGCGGCAAGCTGAGCCCGGCGTTCTTTGGCTCGGCGCTTACCAACTTTGGCGTGGAACCCTTCCTTAAGGAGTTCCTGCGTCTGGCCCCGACGCCGCGTGCCTATACCGATACGCTTACCAGTGAACCGGTCGATCCCTGCCGCGACGACTTTAGCGGCTTTGTGTTTAAGATCCAGGCCAACATGGACAAGAACCACCGCGACCGCATCGCCTTTGTGCGCATTTGCTCGGGTAAGTTCGAGCGCGGCATGGATGCCTTCCACGTGCAGGGCAACCGCAAGCTTAAGCTTGCCACGGGCACGTCGATGATGGCCGACGACCGCGCCATCGTGGACGAGGCGTACGCGGGCGATATCGTGGGCCTGTTCGACCCGGGTATCTTTAGCGTCGGCGACACCGTGTGCTCCGGCAAGCGCCATGTGCAGTATCCGCAGATCCCGACGTTTGCCCCCGAGATGTTCGCTCGCATTACGCAGGTCGACACGCTCAAGCGCAAGCAGTTCGTCAAGGGCATGGAGGAGCTTGCCCAGGAGGGCGCCATCCAGATCTTCCGCGAGCTTGGTGCCGGCATGGAGAGCGTCATCGTGGGCGTGGTCGGCGTGCTACAGTTTGAGGTACTCGAGCGCCGCCTCAAGGCCGAGTACCGTGTTGAGGTTCGTCGTCAGCCGCTGCCCTATACGGACATTCGCTGGATCCAGAACGACCCCGACACCATCGATATCCCGGGCCTTTCGCTCACGCGCGACACGCTGCGCGTCGAGGACATGCGCGGTGGCAAGCTGTTGCTGTTTACGAGCCCGTGGAACGTGGATTGGGCAACCGACCACAACCCCGACCTTATCCTGTCGGAGTTTGGCAACGTAGTCTTTTAACGCATCGGCGCGGTGGCCCTGCGGGGCTGCCGCGCTGCCTGCTTGCCTGATGCCGCATGAGCGGCTATCATGCCCACCGTCGCCTCAAGACCGGGGCGTCCGAGCAGTTCGGGTCCGATATCCTGCTCGTTAAACCTAAAACCAAAGGAGTACATAATGATCAAGAAGGTCATGGAGGACTACAAGGTCCTGTTGCGGAGCATTCCCGCGGCAACGGTTTCGCTGTTTTTCGTGAGCGTCATCATGATGAACCTGCTGGCCAACAAAGAGCTCATCAGCCTGCCGTATCTGGCACTCGATTGCGGCTTTGTGGTGAGCTGGGTCTCGTTTTTGTGCCAGGACATGATCTGCAAGCGCTTTGGCGCCAAGGCATCCATCAAAATCTCTATCCTCGCACTGGCGGTCAACCTTGCCGTGAGCCTGTGCTTTTGGGTGTGCTCGCTCACACCCGGTATGTGGGGCGCCTACTACGACACGGGCATGATCGAGGTCAACACCGCCCTTAACGCCACCATCGGCGGCACCTGGTACGTGGTGCTGGGCTCTTCGCTGGCAATGTTCGTTTCTGCCGTGGTTAACTCCACGCTCAACCAGTCGCTCGGCCGTATGCTCAAAAAGAATAACTTTGCGAGCTTCGCCTTCCGCTCCTATGTGTCCACGGGTGTTGGCCAGTTTATCGACAACCTGGTCTTTGCCATTGTGGTGAGCCACACGTTCTTTGGTTGGACCTGGGTGCAGGTCCTTATGTGCTCGCTGACCGGCGCTGTTGCCGAGCTGCTGTGCGAGGTCTTCCTGAGCCCCGTGGGCTATAAGGTCGTGCGCGGCTGGGAGCGTGAGAATGTGGGCGCCGAGTACCTTGAGCGCCACGCAACCGCCTAAGGAGCAAGTATGCGGGTTTTGATTACGGGCGCTTCGGGCGGTATCGGAGCCGCGTGCGTGCAGCGCTTTTTGGACGAGGGCCACGAGGTCGTGGGCTTTGATCTGCTGCCGGCGGTGATCGAACACGAGCGCTACCGCCATCTGGTCGTTGATGTACGCGAGCCTGACTCGTTTCCAGGCGATCTTGAACCCCAGGTAATCGTGAACGTTGCCGGTACGCAGGATTCGGTCGACGATATCGCCGCCAACCTGTGTGGCACCATCAACGTGACCGAGCGCTACGCCTTTGTGGGGGAGGGGCTTGCTGCCAAGCCGGCGCCCGCCATCAAATCCGTGGTCAATGTGGGGTCGGCGAGCGGGCATACGGGATCGGAGTTTCCCGCCTATGCTGCCAGCAAGGGCGGCGTTATCGCCTACACCAAGAACCTTGCAAACCGCCTGGCACCGCAGGCCATCGCCAACAGTGTGGACCCGGGTGGAGTTATCACGCCGCTCAACCGTTGCGTGATGGAAGACGAACACCTGTGGAACCAGATTATGGAGCTTACACCGCTTAAACGCTGGGCAACCGCCCAAGAGATCGCCGAATGGATCTACTTTGTGGGCGTGACCAACCGGTTTATGACCGGGCAGAGCCTGCTCATTGATGGTGGCGAGGCCGGCCGCACACAATTTATTTGGCCCGAATAGGAAACGCGCCCGATGGAAAGCCGTCGGGCGTATTTTTGATGTATCGATTTTTAGCCGAGACAAGTCCAGTTGACGGGGGTCGAGCCGTGCTGTTCGAGTAGCCGATTGGCTGCCGAGAAGGGTCGCGACCCCATAAAAGCGGGGAGTTCTGCCGTGGCACGGTTGGCCGAAAGCGGCGAGGGGTGCGTGGAGGCAAGGCAGAACTTGCCGGTTGTTTTGCCCGCGTCGATTGCGGCGAGCTTGCCCTCAACCATCTGCTGGGCAAAGCGGCCCCATGCCAAAAAGACTACCGGTTGGGGTAGCTGGCAGCAGCGTTCGATAACGTAGTCGGTGAGCGTACTCCAGCCCAGCTTGGCGTGTGAGTTCGCGGCATGCTCGCGCACGGTAAGCGTAGTGTTGAGGAGCAGGACGCCCTGTTGTGCCCATGGCGTCAGATCTCCCGTGGCGGGAATGGGACAACTCAGATCGGCTTTGAGTTCCTTATAGATGTTGCGCAGGCTTGGCGGCAGCTTGGTTTGCGTCGCGGGGACCGAGAACGATAACCCCATGGCCTGGTTGGGCCCGTGATAAGGATCTTGGCCCAAGATGACAACTTTGACCTGGTCGGCCGGCGTGTAGGCGAGGGCATTGAGGATGTCGTCTTGTGCCGGGTAGATGGTCTGCTCGGCACGCAAAAGGGCGATGCGCTCGAGCAGCTGGTTCGTAGTGTCACGTACCGGCTGCGGCGCATCGCCCAACCAAGTTGCTATGTTGCGGTCGCGAGTTGCGGTGTCCATGGAGCTCCTTTATGGCAAATGCTATGTTGGCATCTATTGTAAAGGCGCACCGGTTGCCTTTATGCCGCGGCTGCATGAAGAGCGGGGTCTACGAGGCGCGCTCGGGCACTCCTGCCATATGAGCGCGTCCATGTGCGCGGAGGTGCGGAAGCTCGACGGTTGCCGCCATGACGCCGGTGAGGATGAGAGCTGCACCCAGGAAGGCGATGGGGCTCAGGACCTCGCCGACTAGGAAGAACGAAAAGACGGCGGAACAGACTGGCTCGAGCGAGAAGGCAAAGCCGGTGGTCTCGGCGGGCACGTGGGGCTGCACGAGCGTCTGGGTGATAAAGCCGTAGGCAGAGCAGATGAGTGCGAGTGCGACGACGACCACGACCTCGCCCGGCGTGCCGGGGAGTGTGAAACCGCCAAAGGTGAATGCGGCGATGCCCGAGAATAAGCCGCCGAAGCCCAGCTGCCAAACGCCCAGAGCAAGCGGATCGACTTCTTCGACAAAGCGCTTGGCCACGATAATGTGGCCGGCATAGACAAAGGCGGAGAGCAGCATGATGAGCGCGCCCGGGTTCAGGCTGGTGAAGTCGGCGCCCGAGAGCAGCAACATACCGCAGGTGACGATGGCGGTGCCGACGAGCACTTTGCGCTCGGGGGCGCGGTGCAGCAGGGCGGCGTTGGCAAACGGCACGATCACGACCGTCAGGCTCTGCAAAAAGCCGGCAGTGGAGGCAGAGGTGAGGCTGGAGCCCAGGCACATGCAGGTGAGCTCGGTTGCCATGATGGCGCCGATGATGGCGGTACGGACCATAAGGTCGCGGTTAATGCGCAACGCGCGCTTGTGGAAGAGCAGCAGGCAGGCCACAAAAGCGATGATGCAGCGTAGCGCGACGATACTCGTGGCGTTCATGCTGTCCATGCCGATCTTCATGAGGGGATACGAAAAGCCCCATGCGACGGGAACGGAAAATGAGAGCGCGATTGCTTTTTTGCGATCCATGGGACTCCTTTTGTTGCAGAACGGTTTCGTAAAAAGGATTCTGCTCCCAGATTTGGATGTAGTAAAGCGAATGTATCTTCAGTATGATTAAGAAATGCTAATGTCATTAGGAAAAGCACTGGCAAAATGTTTTACGGCTGCATTGTTGTGGAGGCACGATGGCGTCGCGGTATCAGATTGTTTGTATGGTGGTCGATTGCGGCAGCCTTAAGGGCGCGGCGGACGAGCTGGGCTATACGCAAAGTGCGGTGAGCCAGGCCGTCAAGGCACTCGAGCGCGAGCTGGGTACCACGCTTATCGAGCGCGGTAAGCAGGGCGTTTCGCTTACGCGCGACGGTAAACAATATCTGCCGTATCTGCGCCAGATTGTGACTGCCGAGGCTGAGCTCGAGGGCAAGCGCCAGGAGCTACTGGGGCTTTCGTCGTCCGATATTCGCATCGCGACGTTTACCAACGTGAGTCGAACCGTGTTACCGCGCGTGATCCGCGACTTTGGGGCGCTGCACCCGGGCGTACGCTTTACCCTCAAGCAGGGCGACTACACGCGCAACGCCCAATGGGTGCACGACGGCGTAGTGGATTTTTGCTTTACGGCACGTGGGTTTACCGCAGGGCTCGAGAAGCGCGTGGTCTATCACGACGAGTTGGTGGCACTGTTGCCTGTCGCGCATCCGCTGGCGGCAAAGGAAAAAGTGACGCTCGCCGACCTGGCTTCCGAGCCGTTTGTGCTGCTGGATGAGGGCGAACAGAGCCTGGTGCTCGATGCATTCGCGGCGCATGGCCTGTCGCCGCACGTGACGAGCGAGGTCACCGACGACTACACCATCATGGCGATGGTGGAGGAGGGCCTAGGCGTGAGTATGCTCTACCGTCGTACTGTGGAGGGCATGCAGGCCGATATTCGCGTACGTCCCATCGTGCACGCTCCCTCACGCGACGTAGTGGCGGCCTGGCGCAGCTGGGACACCATGCCTATCGCCACGAGGCGCTTTATCGACTACATGAGCTCGCATATTGTCAATTAATGACTGGCGTGGCGTTGAGTGCGGTGTTTAGCAGGCTGTTGCTTTGGCTTGGGTGGCGCGATAGGTGCGTGCCGGGTGGCAGAGTAGTACCGCCACGACCATAAAGAACGCCGTGGTGCCCAGGCTGATGGGGTAGACCATCATGATGTTCGCAAAGGTGCGGAAGTGCGGGAACACGCAGAATACCCAATAGAAGCGGATGCCGCAGACGCAGATCATGGTGATAAGGGCGGGTATGAGCGAGATACCAAAGCCGCGCAGGTAGCCGGACATGTTCTCGTAGAACATGCTAAAGGCATACGCAGGGAAGATCGAGCACACGCGGATATAGCCGATCGAGACGATGTTGGGATCGCTGTTGAACAACGACAAGATCTCGCGCCCCAGGCCGACAATAACAATAATCGTGGTGAGCGCGACGATACCGCCTTCGACCAGGCAGACCTTAAGGGTCTTGGTGCAGCGGTCGATCTGACGGGCACCGTGGTTTTGCCCCACAAAGGTGGTGCAAGCCTGGCTAAAGCTGTTGAGCAGGTTGTAGCACACGTACTCCAGGCTCATGGCGGCGCTCGAGGCCGCCATGACCTCGGTGCCCAGGCTGTTGATGGCGGACTGGATGATGATGTTGGCGACGGCAAAGACGGCGCTTTGGATGCCGGCGGGCAGGCCGATCTTGACGATGCGCTTGAGGGCGACGGGGTCGATAGCAAGGTCGCGCGGGGTGACGCGGACGACGGAGTCGGTCTTGAGCAGGCGGATAAAGAGTGTAGCGGCGCTGACGGTGTAGGCGATGACGGTGGCGATGGCGACACCCGCGACGCCCCAGTGGAGTACGGGGACAAAGATGAGGTCCAGGCCAATGTTGAGGACGGTGGACACGGCAAGCGCTTGCAGCGGCATGCGGGTGATGCCGACGGAGCGGAAGATCGCGGCCTCAAAGTTGTAGAGCAAGATTGAGGGCATGCTGAGCAAAAAGACGCGTAGATAGAGCGAAGCGAGCGGCATGGTTTCGGAGGGAACGTTGAGCGCGGCGAGCATGGGCTCGGCAAAGATCTCGCCCAGAGCGATGACGACAAAGCCCACGAGCGCCATTAAAATCGAGGTATGGACGGCGCGTTTGACCATATTCTGATCGTTGCGGCCGATAGCGTTGGCGATGACCACGTTGGAGCCAAGCGACATGCCAATAAACAGGTTGAGCATAAGGCTGGTAAGCGGAACATTGGAGCCGACTGCCGCCATGGCGAGGGTTCCCTGGTCGCCCGAGAAGTTACCGATAATGACCGTGGCGATGAGGTTTGACAGCTGCTCCAAGATGCTCGTGGCGGCCACGGGCAAGGCGAACAGGGGGATATTGCGCCACAGTGAGCCGGTGGTCATGTCGATGTGCTTAGATGCGGTATCAGCCATACGCTCTCAATCTCTAACGTGCTATTTCGTGCTTATTTGCGCAGACGATGATACTCCTAATCACCTAGTCATTGGGGGCGTTCTTAAACGACTAGTCATTCAAGAACGTCCCCAATGACTAGGTGGGGAAGGCGTGCGACAATGGTGTACGTTGTGTTGTTCGCGCTAAGGAGTTGCCATGTTGTTGTGTCCCGTTTGCCATGAGCCGTTGGTGGACGACGAGCGCGGTGCTGCATGCGCGGGCGGACACCGGTTTGACCGTGCGCGCGAGGGTTATCTATATCTGCTACGTTCGTCCAAGAGCGGCGACTCCATGGGCGATCCCAAGTCGCAGGCACGCAGCCGTCGTGACTTTTTGAACCGTGGCTACTATGCGCCGCTGCGCGATGCAATGGTCGAGCTGGTGCGCAAACGGGTTTCTGGGCGTGCTGCGTCTACAGGCGGTCCCATGACGCTGCTCGATATTTGCTGCGGCGAGGGTTACTACACCAGCGCCATGGGCGCGGTGCCGGGCGTGGACGCTTATGGCTTTGACCTGGGCAAAGAAATGGTACGCCTGGCCGCCAAGCGCGGCGATGCGACCTATTTTGTGGCCAACATGAAAGACATCCCAGTGGCCGATGGCGCCTTCGATATGGTGACCGAGCTCTTTGCTCCCTTTAACGAGCGCGAGTTTGCCCGCGTGTTGGCGCCGGAGGGTTCGCTCTACACCGTGGTGCCGGGTGCCCGTCATCTCTTTGGGCTCAAGGAGGTGCTCTACGACACGCCGTACCTCAACGACGAAAAGCTTCCGAAGACGATGGAGCTTAAACTGGTCGGCACACAGCGGGTGTCCGCGAATATTACGCTCCAGACCCAGGCCGACATCGAGGCGGTGTTCCAGATGACGCCGTACTACTACCGCACACGCCCTACCGACAAAGAGCGCCTGGCAAACCTGGACACCCTTAAAACCGACATCGACTTCATCATTGCCGAGTACCGCCACAGCTAACCAACCTGCCAAAAAGGGACAGGTTTATTTTGGCAGGTTTTATCTGGGCAAATGTAAAGGGCCGACCGCGTTACTGCGCGATCGGCCCATGTTAGTTGCTTGGCTGCAGGGGTTATGAGAAGCGAGTGCCTACAGGCGGTCCTTGTTCTCGGCCTTAACGGCGCGCGCCTGCTGAACAAAGAACAGGTCGTAGACCACGATGACAAAGGCGCCGATATTGACGGCGCTGCCGCCGAGTGCGGGAAGCGTGAGCACGGCCTGCGCAATCGTGGCGATTGCGGCAACGATGCCGAGCTTAAACGCGCTATCCACCTGCGAGGGCTTGTTGGCGCCCTTGATGCCCGCAACACCTGCGGAAAGATCGACAATGCCCTTGACGACAAGCACGACCGCGGCGAGCATGGCGTTCGACCCGTACGTGGAATCGAGGCTGCCCCTGGCGATACCGATACCGGCGATGACGAGGCTGGCGATGCCCAAAACAAAGTAGATGAGGGCAAGGATTTTGAGAGTCTTGCGAGCGGAGCTCATGGCTGGTCCTTTCGATACGAGTACGCCGATCTGGCGTAGCCCATGTGCTGCACATATGGTGAAGCACATTGTAGTTCAACGCAGCGATGCGTGCGCCTGAAAGCGCTTTGAGCCCGCGCAGCCCAATTCGACCTTTCAAAAAGGAAAGCTGGACGTAAGCCAAATCGATGGCAGCTCATGTGCGGCGCTGCGATGATGAGACCGTAACAAGGAGCTGTTCTTAAGGAGGAGCCATGATGTACGGAGCGGGGCGAGTGCATGAGCCGCGGTCGTTGGGAAGGCGCATGGGCGATTCTGTGATCGCTGCCGTGTGCACGGGATTGATGGCGGTGCTTTGCATTGGGATGCTGTGGGCCATGTCGCATGTGGGACAATAGCGGACGGTTGGGTGCTGGCATAAACGGCGCTCACGTATTCATTTTGCTTGTTAAGGAGTACCCATGGGCGTCGTCGATCCCTTTTCTGTTGCTCGGGCCGCGGGGCTTGAGCTGATCGGGAAGTCCGCGGGCCTCACGCTCACCGACGGCACGATGGAGTTGCGTGCCGATTTTGTCCGCATGCTGCCACGGCTCAAACAGGGTCGTCTGCAGCAAGAGCTGTTGGTAAAGGCTGCGCGCGCAAAAGGCGTCGAGTGCCCATGGGCGATTGATGCCACGGCAGGCTTTGGCGAGGATTCGCTGCTGCTGGCGGCTGCGGGCTTTACCGTCGATCTGTATGAGCAGGATTGCGTGATCGCGGCGCTCCTCAAGGATGCCTTGGATCGCGCGGCAGATGATCCGGCGCTTGCGACTGCCGTGGCCCACATGCGCTTGCATGCGGGCGAGGACAGCATTGCCGGCCTTCACCATATAACTGAGTTGATCGGGCAGGGCGAGCTCACCGCTCCCGATGTGGTGTATCTGGACCCCATGTTTCCCGAGCGCACAAAGAGCGCGGCGGTTAAAAAGAAGTTTCAACTCTTGCATCATCTGGAACAGCCGTGTGCCGATGAGGAGACGCTGGTCGAAGCTGCGCTTGCGGTGCGCCCGCGCAAGGTCGTTATCAAGCGGCCGGTGAAGGGGCCGCTGCTTGCCGGCGTTAAGCCGAGCTATCAACTTGCGGGCAAGGCCGTTCGTTACGATGTTTTGGTGCCGCCGCGCCCGTAGCTTGCGTGCGATGGTTGGCGCTCCGTCAGTGCCGTGCCGATGCGGGGCCTATTTCCAAGGGTGCGACGTCAGGTGCCAGCCGCCGCAGTATTCGCATTTGTAGCAGGCCAAACCACGCCGCCCGCGGTTTTCGCAGTCGGCCATAACGGCCTCGGCCTCGGCGCGTGTGTCGTAACGGTTTTTGCGCTCGCACGACTTGTAGCGCCAGGCTTCATCGCGCTCGGCGTTCAGGGCGTCGCGGCGCTCGTCCTCGCGCGCAAACAGGTCGCTCATAGCGCCGCCGGTGGCAGCGCCCAAAAACTCGCTTTTGGCCTTTGACCAGGCGGCTCGCTTTTTGCTTCCCATCTGCTTCTCACCCCTCTTCAAACGCTGGTATCATTGCTCAATCAAAGTGATACCAATAAACGTGAGGTCGCCGCGTGATGATCAGAAAAACCCTCGATACCGACATTCCCGCCGTCATGGCTATCTATGACGCGGCCCGTGCCTTTATGCGCGCGCATGGCAACGCCACGCAGTGGCCCGAGGGCACGCCTTCTGCCGAGCAGCTGGCTGCCGATATCGCCGCCGGTGGTAGCTATGTGTTCGAAGTCGACGGCCGCGTGGTGGCGACGTTTGCCTTTTTACCGGGCCCGGACGAGTGCTATGACGTAATTGAGGATGGGCAATGGCGTAGCGACACTCCGTACGCCGTGCTGCACCGTGTGGCGTCCGACGGCACCGTGCACGGTATCGCGGCTGCGATGTTCGCCTTTGCCAAAGAGCGTGCCGACCATCTGCGTATCGATACGCATCGGGACAACCTGCCCATGCAGGGCGCGAGTATTAAAGCGGGGTTTGAGCGTGCCGGCGTCGTGTATGTGTCGGACGGCACGCCGCGTGTTGCATTTGACTGGCTGCGCGAGGCATAAGAGCGGGGGCGCGTATCTACGCTCCATGTAAGCGAAAATGGCCCCGGATGGGGCCATTTTGATCGCTGCGCTGTTTTGCAAGGTGGTAGATGTCGCTCGCTGTCGGCTCTAAGGCACCTACGCTCGGGGCAGCTCGCTTCCGCAGTGGCAACACTTGGTCGCGCCTTCGTGCACCTCTTCCAGGCAATACGGACAGACGGGCGCCGGTGCGGCTTCCTCGGCGGTGACGCCGGCGAGCCTGTCGCCGATCTCCTGCGCCTTGTTGAATGCCTTGACGATGGCAAAGACGATTGCCGCCACAATCAAAAAATTGATGCACGAGCCGATAAAGGCGCCAAAGTCGATATTAGTGCCCGGCACCACCAGCCCCGAGATCTCGGTAGCGCTACCGCCGGCAATCACGGAGATAAGCGGGTTGATGATGTTATCGGTAAGTGAGGTCACGATGGCGGTGAATGCGCCACCGATAATCACGCCGACGGCCATGTCCATCACGTTGCCGCGATTGATGAATTCCTTGAACTCGTTGAGCAATGTCTTCATGATGACTCCTCGCTGTTGTGGGGTTAGCGTTGTTACCGCCCCGGATGAGCCCGAGCAGGCAAAAAGGGGAGGTGCCGGCTTTCGCAAGGCGCGAACCTACGAAAATCGCCGCGCGGCAACGCGGGGCAATGAGCTCGGTCGGGGGATAGGGCCCGCTTCGCCCGCCGGCCCGTAAATTGTATCATCCAGTGTGGAACGATAGCGCCCGTTGCCGCGTGCGACGGGCTTGCAATAAGAGGAGAGCCATGTCGAAGCAAGCGGTCGTTGGAATCTTGGCGCATGTCGATGCTGGCAAGACCACGCTGGCCGAGGCCATGCTGTTCGATGCGGGTCGCATTCGTAAGCGCGGCCGCGTGGACGATGGCGATTCGCATCTGGACACTGACGCGATCGAGCGCGAGCGCGGCATTACGATTTTCTCGTCGCAGGCCGTGCTCGACCACGGTGATACCCGCGTCATGCTCGTGGATGCACCGGGGCATGTCGATTTTTCTGCCGAGGCGGAGCGCACGCTGCGCGCACTCGACTACGCGATTTTAGTTGTGGGCGCCAACGACGGCGTGCAGGGGCACACCGAAACCCTGTGGCGCCTGCTTGCGCGCTATGACATTCCGACGTTCATCTATATTAACAAAATCGATTTGGAGAATCCCGGCCGCGATGTTTTACTGGCACAACTTGGGCGGCGTCTTTCCGAAGGCTGCCTGGATGCCAACGAACTGTTGGAGGGCGGCGCCGTTCAGGAGGACGCTGCTGCGTTGGACGAGGCGGCGCTCGAGGAGTTTCTTGAGGCAGGTGAGCTTTCCGTCGCAACGCTGTCGCGCATGGTTGCCGAGCGCAAGCTCTTTCCCTGCTTTGCCGGCTCGGCGCTCAAGGTCCAGGGCGTGAGCGAGCTGCTGGATGGCATATGCGTGCTGATGCGCGAACAGTTATGGCTTCCGGAGTTTGCCGCGCGCGTCTATCGTGTCAGCCGCGGGGATCGCGGTGAGCGCTTGGCATGGGTTAAAGTGACCGGCGGCACGCTGTGTGCAAAACAGATGATCAGCGGACGTTCCGGTGCCGAGGTATGGGAGCAGAAGGTCGATCAGGTGCGCATCTATAACGGCGAAAAGTATGAGCTTGCCCAAGAAGTTGCTGCTGGCGGTATTTGTGCCGTGACGGGTCTTGCGCACGTTCGCCCAGGGGACGCCTTGGGTGCGGAGCCCGTGTGTGATGCGCCCGTCATCGCTCCGGTCCTCACCTATACGGTGCTTCCGGGTGAACACGATGTCCATGCGGTGTTTAAAGCGCTGACTGAGTTGGCGGACGAAGATCCCATGCTCGGCGTAAGCTGGAATACTCATCTGGAGCAGATTCACCTGCAGCTGATGGGCGCCGTGCAACTCGAGGTCGTGCAGCGGGTGTTGGCCGATCGCTTCGGCCTTTCGATTTCGTTTGAGCCCGGCGGCATTCTCTATAAGGAGACCATTTCGCAGCCGGTCGAGGGCGTGGGCCACTTTGAGCCGCTGCGCCACTATGCCGAGGTGCATCTGCGCCTAGAGCCGTTGCCGGCGGGTTCGGGCGTGCAGTTTGGCACCGTGACTTCGACCGACGAGCTCGATCTTAACTGGCAACGCCTGGCGCTCACAAACGCCATGGAGCGAGATCACCTGGGCGTGCTGACCGGCTCGCCCATCACCGATGTGCGCATTACGCTCACAGGTGGCCGTGCGCATGCCAAACACACCGAGGGCGGCGACTTTCGCCAGGCCACGTACCGCGCGATTCGCCAGGGGCTCATGCAGGCGCGTGAGGCCGGCGCGGCGGTGCTGTTGGAGCCGTGGTATCGCTTTGAGCTCGAGGTGCCGGGGGAGTGTGTGGGCAGGGCGTTGTCAGACGCCACGCGTATGGGAGCCGACTACGAGCCGCCGACGATGGCGGGCGAACGGGCAAAGCTTGTGGGTCGCGTGCCGGCATCCGAGGTCCAGGATTATGCGCTGGAGGTGGCCGCCTACACGAGCGGTCGCGGGCATCTGTACCTGGAGTTTGCCGGTTATGCGGCATGCCATGATGCCGAGCGCATCATCGAGACTGTCGCCTATGAGCCCGAGGCCGATCTACCCAACACGCCCGACTCGGTCTTTTGCTCTCACGGCGCTGGCTACACGGTCAAGTGGTACGACGTCCCCGAGGCAGCCCACGTAAAGGTCGATCCCGCCACCTTCCGCCCCTGGCGAGCGGCGGACGTCGAGTTTTTCGGCCATAGGTGATAGAGGGTCAGTCTCTTTGTCGCATCCTGTTGGTATAACTCGGTATAAGTTGGTATAACTGTTACCAGGGTTTGCCAATCCGAGGAGGCCGACATGAATCCAAATCCCTTTAAGCCCACGGCTGGCAAGCGGCCTCCGATACTCATCGGCCGCGAGTCGGTCATCGAAGATTTCGAGGAAGGGCTCGATAACGGCGCCGGAGCGCCGGGCAGGCTCATGCTCATTACGGGAAACCGCGGCTGTGGCAAAACAGTTCTCTTGCGGGAGCTGCAGCGTTTAGCTAGCGAGCGCGGATGGGCGGTTGTCTCCGATTCCGCCTCGCTTGGCCTATGCGACCGCTTGGCCGACGCGCTTCGCTCGAATAAACCCGTTGTGACGTCAATGGAGTTTGGTCCGTCGTTTGGCCGAATGTCGGTCGAGGCGGCGCGGGCAAAAGGCGAGACGTTGCGCGGGTTAGTCAACGAACGCCTCAAGAAACTCGGGCCAGGAAAGGGCTTACTGTTTGCGATTGACGAGGCCCAATCGGCATCTATCGAGGAGCTGGCGGCGCTGGCCGTTCTCTATCAGCAGGTGCTCGGAGACCAGGATGCTACGGGCTTGCCCGATAGCGACCAGCGCGGTCTTGCGCTGGTTTTTGCCGGCTTGCCCAGCATGGTCGATGACTTGCTCGAAGAGCCGAGCGTAACGTTTTTGCGCCGCGCCCAGCAGCGTACGCTGGGGGCGATTTCTTTGCCCAAAGTGCGCGATTCATATATCCAGACGGTCAGAGGCACTGGTCTTTGCGTTGATGCGGAGACGGCGGACCTTGCGGCGCGCAAGAGCATGGGGTATCCCTATATGGTTCAGCTGGTGGGATATTACATGTGGAGGTCTGCTGTCCGGCGTGACTCGCGGGTCATTGAAGTGTGCGATGTCGAGGCTGGCTACGCCGATGCCATCTCCGAGTTCTATGAAGCAGTGGACGCCCCTTTGTATTACGGGTTGCGCAGTCCGCAGCGCCTCTTTATCGAGGCCATGGCGGCTGATGGGGGCAAGCCGACGCGCATGGCTGACATCATTGAGCGCTGCGACCGCACCCAAAGCTGGGCGAGTAAATATCGCGCAAGCCTGATTCGCGAGCGCGTCATCGAGGCTGCCGGATACGGCCTCGTCCGGTTTACCGTGCCCATGCTGGGCGAGTACATCCGCGACCGCGTTTTATGGCATGAGTAGGGTGATAAAGGTGACGGAACAGAAGATGAGCCCGCAGGCTATAGAGGTACGTGGCGCGCGTGTGCACAACCTCAAGGACATCGATATCGATATTCCGCTGGGAAAGCTCGTGGGTATTGCTGGCGTATCGGGTTCGGGCAAGAGTTCGCTGGCACTGGGCGTTCTTTACGCCGAGGGCTCGCGTCGCTACCTGGAGGCGCTTAGCACCTATACCCGCCGTCGTCTGACGCAGGCCGAACATGCCCAGGTGGACGAGGTGCTGCACGTACCGGCGGCGCTCGCATTGCATCAGCGCCCCAGCGTGCCGGGTGTGCGCTCGACCTTTGGTACCATGACCGAGCTCAACAATAGCCTGCGTCTGCTCTTTAGCCGTTGCGCCCATCACGTGTGCCCGCACTGCGGGGCGCGCGTGGAGCCGAGCCTTAACGTGGCCGCGGGCCTGTCGCTCACGTGCCCCGAGTGCGGCCGTGAGTTCTGCGCGCCGGGTGCCGAGGACCTTGCCTTTAACAGCAGCGGCGCGTGTCCCACCTGCGGCGGCACCGGTGTCATGCGCGAGGTGGACGAGGCGAGCCTGGTGCCCGACGAGTCCAAGACTATCAACGAAGGCGCGGTGCTTCCTTGGGGCACGCTCATGTGGGATCTGATGAAGCAAGTGGCAGGCGAGATGGGTGTGCGTACCGACGTGCCGTTTAACCAGCTCACGCCTCAAGAGCGTGACATTGTGTTCCACGGCCCGGCGGTTAAGAAGCACATTCTCTACGTTCCCAAAAACGGCGAGGGCGCTACGCCGCTCGACTTCACCTATTACAATGCCGTCTATACCGTCGAGAACGCGCTCGCCAAGGTTAAGGACGATAAGGGCTTAAAACGTGTGGCGCGCTTTTTGCGCGAGGGGCCATGTCGTGACTGTGGTGGCACGCGCCTCTCCGAGGCTGCGCGCCAGCCCCAGGTGCGCGGTATCAATCTGGCGCAGGCCGCGGCCATGACGCTTGGTGATGCGGTTGAGTGGGTGCACGGGGTGCCCGCATCCTTGCCGCCCGAGATTCGGCCCATGGCGATGGATATCTGCGATTCGTTTTTGAGCGCGGCCCGTCGCCTGGTCGATCTGGGTCTCGACTACCTTTCGCTCGATCGCGCCGGCGCCACGCTCTCCACGGGCGAGCGTCAGCGCGTGCAGCTCGCCCGCGTGGTGCGCAACCGATCGACGGGCGTGCTCTATGTGTTGGACGAGCCTTCGATTGGCTTGCATCCTGCCAATGTTGATGGTCTGGTAGGCGTGATGCGCGATCTGGTTGATGACGGCAACACCGTGGTTGTTGTCGACCACGATACACGTGTGCTGGCGGAAGCCGACTATCTGGTCGAGATGGGCCCCGTTGCCGGAGCAGGCGGCGGTAATGTGATTGCCGCTGGCACGGTGGACGAGGTCGAACAATCGCAGGGCAGCCGCATCGCCCCGTTTTTGCGCGCAGACCCCAAGCGTATGCGTCCGCAGGTGACTGACGAGGAAATGTTCGATCAGGGCCACATCCGCATGGCAACCGATGCCATCCATACCGTCAAACCGCTCGAAGTCGATATACCGCGCGGTCGCCTTGTCGCGGTGACGGGCGTTTCGGGTTCGGGTAAGACGACGTTGGTGCTCGAGACACTCATCCCGGCGCTTAAGGCCCAGGCAGCTGGCGAGCGCGTGCCAAGCCATGTGCGCTGGGTCGACGCTGAGGGTATCGCACGCGCAAACCTGATTGACGCTACACCTATCGGCGCCAACGTGCGCTCGACGGTAGCGACCTATGCCGACATCCATGATGAGCTGCGTCGCGCTTTCGCCCGTACACCCGAGGCCAAGGCAGCCGGCTACAAGGCGGGTGCCTTTAGCTACAACACTGGCGCCTTGCGCTGCCCTACATGCGATGGCACGGGCTCGATATCGCTCGACGTGCAATTTTTGCCCGATGTCGAAATCGTCTGCCCGGCATGCCGTGGTTCGCGCTACGCCGAGGCCGCCTCGCATATCCATCGCGAGGGCAAGGACGGGAGCAAGCTTACGTTGCCGCAGCTCATGGACATGAGCGTGGACGAGGCTCTCGACGCCACGGTGGGGCTCAAGAAGGTTCAGGCGCGCTTGCTGACCTTGCACGACCTGGGCTTGGGCTATCTTACACTCGGTGAGCCCACGCCGGCGCTTTCGGGCGGCGAGGCGCAGCGTTTAAAGCTTGCGAGCGAGATGGGCCGCGTGCAGGACGATGCCGTATTCGTATTCGACGAGCCCACGATCGGCCTGCATCCGCTCGATGTTCAGGTGCTGCTGAACGTGTTTGACGGCCTCGTCGCCAAGGGCGCCACGGTTATCGTGATCGAGCACGATCTCGACCTTATCCGCAATGCCGATTATGTGATCGACATGGGGCCGGGCGGTGGCGATGCGGGCGGGCAAGTCGTCTGCGCCGGCACTCCGGCGGATATCGCTGCTTGCTCCAAGAGCATTACTGGCCGCTACCTATAGACAATGAGGCAAAGGGACAGTCCCTTTGCCTCATTGATGCCTATTTCACGCATTGAGCGGCGAGATAGTCGCGGAAGAATGGCAATTCAAAAGCGACGATTCCGCGCCCGCGTTCTCCAATGATGCCGGCATCTATCATGCGGCGTCGGTAGCGGGAGACCTGCTGCGGCGAACGCTTAAGGCGCTCGACAAGGTCAGCGGTGGTGGATTCTTCCTCGTCATCGAGCATGGCGATGAGGAATCGCTTGTCCTTTGCCGTGAGTTCCCGATAGGTTGCCGCGAGGATTCGGTCGTCCATCTCGTCGCGCGCGATTTTGATTCCCAGGCCAAAGTCGCGTGACGAGATTTCCTTCGAATCGCTTGTGAGATCCCAGGCACGGTAGCCTACGAGTTGCAATAGGAAGGGAAAACCAGAGATCGAGCGAACGGCTCTATCGATTCCCTCAGCATCTGCCAGGCGGTCGTTTTCCTGGATTGTGCGAATCAAGACCTCGCGTACGTCATAGTCGGCAATGCGACCCAGATGATATTGTTGGGCGCGGCGAAGGAACGAGACCGTCTTGTGGTTCAGTAGCGTCGATACGTTGTTGGGAAGTCCCGCCATGAGCAGGGCGATGCGTTTCCCATCGGTCACAAAGTGCTGATACGTGGCTGCGAGCTGAATCATCTCGTCGAGTGGCGGGTCCACCTCGTCAACCGTGACGAGCAGGCCGATGCCCGCCTCGTTGAGCTGGTCGATGATATCGCTCATGCGATAACGCCAGGTTGAGGCATCGTGAACGCGATCGACCTCGATGCTGCCGAGCGGTGCAATTCCGAGACCGGTGACTTCGAAGTTCTTAGACGGATCGATAAGATGGCCGGCAGCGCGTTTCGCCCCGAACTCGATTTCCTCAAGCATTCCCGGGAGCGCGGTCGTCTTTACGGCTATCCAGCCGTGGGATTCCGCCCTTGTCGCGAGCGACGACATGAGAGCGGTTTTGCCGGTTCCACGCGCGCCTGAGAAGATCGAGGTCAATTCTGGGCGTCTGCGCTGGCTCAAGAAGGCACGGTCCAAATCCCGAATAATCTGTTGTCTGCCAGCGAGATGGGCAGGAACCTCACCAAAACTGGGGGGTAAACGGGTTCTCGAGATATTTCACAAGGCTCTCCTTTCACACCGCCGTTTAACTTCATTTTACTTTAGTTAATTCTGATTAAAAGTAAGGGCTCTTTATCAAGAGCGTCAATTAGGCGTGTGTGCCATCGGCGTGGCGCTTGAATGTGACAAAGGGGCAGTTCCTTTGTCACATTCCCGGAAAGCCTGTCTGGCGCAGGGCTTCGTAGAGGACGATGGCGGCGCTGTTGGAGAGGTTGAGTGCGCTGATGCGGTAGTCGTCCGGATTGACGAAGTTGCCGCAGATATCCTGCCGAAGGATGGCCTCATGGCCGTCCTCGGTATGTCCGAGCGATTCCTCGTGGGCTTCCCAGGCCTCGGCGTTGTCGAGTGAGTCGCAATCGCGCAGCATGGGGATGCGCTCACAGCGCTCGGGCGCTGCGGCGAGCAGCCCTTCGGGAATCCCCGAGCTTTCGCTGCCAAAGACCAAATAGTCGCCGTCACGGTAAGTGCTTTGCGCATAGGTTCGGCGTGCCTTTTTGGTCAGCAGATGCAAGCGGTCGTCAGCGGGGGAGAGGTCATTGCGCGCAAGGAAATCCTCCCAGCTGGCATAGGTCGTCACGTCCAAGTTTTGCCAGTAGCCCAGGCCGGCGCGACGCACCGTTTTGTCGTCGAGCGAAAAGCCCAGTGGCTCCACCAGATGCAGGCGGGCGCCGGTGACCACGCAGGTACGGCCGATATTACCCGTATTGGCCGGAATCTCGGGCGCATACAGCACGATATTGAACATGAATCTCCTTGGCATAGAACGAAAAACCACCACGAAGGGGCAGTTCACAGTCGCCTTCGTGGTGGTTTGATGGTTACGTGGGCGGAAAACGCCCACTTGGATAACCTAAGCGCGGTGCCAGTCGGTCAGGCAGGCATCGAGGGCGGCGATGAGCGCATCCTTGTCCATGTGACGGCCGATGATGCACAGGCTCGTCATGCGGTCGCCCGTCTCGTCGTCCCAAATCTGCATGATCTCGGGGTTCTCGTCGATGATCTTCTGCTTCTCGCCCTCGGGCGCCGAGTCAACGAACAAGCCGTTCTCCATCAGGCGCATCTGGCGGCCGGCCTGCTCGAACATGTAGCACATGTCCGGATCGCCGGTCTGCCACAGCGGACCCTTGACGCGAATGACCTCGTCGGGCCACTCCTGCTCAACAAAATCGGTGAACTTCTGCAGGTCAAACGGCTTACGGCGCGAGTACACAAAGGTCTCGATGTCGTACTCGAGCACCTCGGGGTCGTCGTGCTCCTCGGGATGCTCCATGGCCTCGATCCAGGCGGCGGAGTTGTAGGCGCGCATAAAGTCGAAGCGATCGGTATCGAGCAGCTCCTCCATGGGGACCTCGCCGTTTTGAGCCTCGATAATCACGGCGTCCTTCTGCAGACTGCGCACGATGGCCTTGAGCTCGGCGATCTGCTCAGGGCTCACGGTATCGGTCTTGTTGAGGATCAGCGTGGAGCAAAACTCGATCTGCTGGATGAGCAGGCTCTCGATGTCGTCCTCGTCGATATCCTCGGCCAGCAGGTCGCGACCGCCGTTGAACTCGTCGTACATGCGGGCGCAGTCGACCACGGCAACGATGTTGTCGAGCGCGAGCTTGGGCTCGCCGCCCACTTTGGCCTCGTCGCAGAAGCTCGAGATGGTGTAGGCGATGGGGATAGGCTCGCAAATACCGGAGGCCTCGATGATGATGTAGTCGAACTTGCCCGAATCGGCGATGCCCTGCAGCTGGTTGGCCAGGTCGTCCGAAAGCGTGCAGCAGATGCAGCCGTTGGTGAGCGGGATGAGGTCGTCGGTCTCGGAAAGGCCACCGTCGGCGATAAGGCTGGCGTCGACGTTGATCTCGCCGATATCGTTGACGATCACGGCGGCGCGGATACCGCCGTCGTTGGCGAGGATATGGTTGAGCAGCGTGGTCTTGCCGGCACCGAGGTATCCGGTAAGCATGATGATCTTCACGGGTTTGTTGGGCATGTGCCCTCCTTTGTTAGACATGGCTTACAGTATAATCATATGCCAAACGCCTGCTCTTATACCCACGCGCCGGCAAATAACACAGGCTACTCCCAGGCTCCCCATACATCGGGGCAATAGCCGACGGTGGCCTTTTTGCCGTTGCGCACGATGGGCTCGGCCAGTACCTGCTGATTCTCGAGCAGCTTATCAAAGCGCTGGCTGGGAGTGAGGTGCTGGATAAGTGCGAGTGTCTCCTCGTCCTTGGCTTTGGGGTTGAGCAGCTTGTCGATGCCGCCGACCGCCTGCATCACGCTCGTGAGCTCGCCTTTGCTCATCTCCTTTTCCTTAAGGTCAATAAACTGCACCTTAATGCGGCGCTCCTTAAAATAGCGCTGGGCCTTCTTGGTATCGAAGGACTTTTTGGTGCCGAAGATTTGCACGTTCATAGCATGTTCCGCCGTTCTAACGAATGAAGTTGGTGCGCTCGCGATCGGCTTCGGGCGCGCTGATGCCGGCGGCCTGTCCTGCTTCGATACATTGCAGGAGCCAGGCCATGTTCTTGCCGATGTTGCGCATGGTGGCAAGGCCCTCGGCATCCCCATCGGCGTCGCCGGGCACGCGACCAAAGACGTTGTTCCAGTACGTGGAGGCGACCACGGGCATCTGGTTGATGGTGAAGTACTTGTTGAGCACATCGAAGGTGGTCGACGTGCCACCGCGACGGGCGACAGCGACCGCGGCGCCGGGTTTGTGCGCAAAGGCGTGCCCGCCCGCATAGAAGGTGCGATCGAGGGCCGAAAGGATGCGTCCGCTGGGGTGCGCATAGTAGACGGGTGAGCCAAAGACAAAGCCGTCTGCCTGCTCAGCGGCAGCGATGAGCTCGTTCACCACGTCGTCGTCAAAGGTGCAGCGACCCCCAAGCTTGCCACACTGGCCGCAACCGATACAATCGCGAATGGGCTTGGCGCCCAGCTGAAATACCTCACTATCGATGCCTTCGGCTTTAAGCTGCTCTGCAATCTCGGCGAGCGCCCGGGCGGTGTTTCCGTTTGCCTTGGGACTGCCGTTGACCAAAAGAACCTTCATCACAAACTCCCTCTGCTGTCGGTGACTTCTGCTGAGAATTATCTCACGTTGCGTGCGATGACGTTGGCATGGTGCGGGCGATGTTTATCCCGCAACGTTCTTAAGGGCGTTCATGCCTAAGGCCATCTAGGGGCATTGCGGTACGGCATGGGGAATGCATTGGGAAACGTTCGATAAATGCTTATAAACACGTTTTTGACGGCATACGTTGACAGATATACTTGTTGAGTTCAAAAGCATGGGAACGGAGATGGTTGCATGGCACAGCCGGAGACATCACACACAGTGGGGCTTGCGCTCGAGGGAGGCGGCTACCGCGGTATGTATACGGCGGGCGTGCTCGACGTTTGGATGGAGCACGGTTTGACCTGCGATCATATGGTGGGTGTCTCGGCGGGCGCGGCGTTTGGCTACAACTTTAAATCGCGCCAGATCGGCCGCGCCATTCGCTACAACAAAGCCTATTGTGCCGACAAGCGCTATGCGAGCGTGACAAGCTGGTTGCGAACCGGTGACATGTTCAATGCCGATTTTGCCTATCACGAGGTGCCTATCGAGCGCGATCCCATCGACTTGGAGGCGTATCGCGCCTGCCCCATGCGATTTACGTGCGTGTGTACCGATATCGAGACGGGCAAGGCCGTCTATCACGATCTGCCGTATGGCGACGAGCGCGATATCGAGTGGATTCGGGCATCGTCGGCGATTCCCGTGGCGACCAAGCCCGTCTGGATTGATGGACATCGATATCTGGATGGCGGTGTGGCCGATTCTATTCCCAGCGCATGGCTGTTTGCGCAGGGGTATGACCGTAACATCGTGGTGCTGACGCAGCCGGCGGGCTTTGTGAAACAACCCAATAGCTTGATGCCTATGCTGCGCCGCGTGTTTCGCCGCTATCCAGAGTTTGTCGCGGCGCTTGAGCACCGGCACGAGGTTTATAACGCCACGCTCGATGACCTGACGCGTCGCGAGGCCGGCGACGAGGTTTTTGTGGTGCGTCCGAGCGAATCGGTGAAGGTGCCATCGCTGTGTCGTGAGCCAGAGGAGCTCGAACGTATCTACCAGGTCGGTCGGCGTGATGCGGAGGCCACGTTGCCCGCACTAGAGGTGTATCTGGCAGGGTAGAGCCACGGTCGCTGACTCGGCGGAAAGTGCATCTCAGAATGAGCCTTCGAAATGGGGCATAGTTTCCCATGGAGACCGCTCGGGAAAGCGTGCCCCACTTTTCGGCCGTAGTTTGGGACACAGTTTCCCGTTGGGCGGATTTCGGAAAGCATGTCCCAGAATTTGCGCCCAGAACGGGATACAGTTTCCCAGACGGCGGATTCCGGAAAGTGCATCCCGGAATCTACGTCTAGACTGGGACACAGTTTCCCGCTGACTCTCTATATGGAAAGCGCATCCCAGAATGGAGGTCCAAACTGGGATGCGCTTTGCGCTATTGAAGATATGAGGCTGCGAATCAGCTGCTCGGCCTATGCCTATGCCTGCTGCCAGGTGTCGACAAGCTCCTTGGCTGCGGCGTGGGGGTCGTCAGCGCTGCAGACGGCGCTCACCACAAAGAAGCCCTCGACGCCGGTGGCCTTGAGCTGCGGCAGATCGGCTTTTTTGACGCCGCCGCCGACCACGATGGGAACGGGGCTTGCCGCATGGAGCGCGGCCAGGTCCTCAAAGCTCTTGGTGATGATGGAGCCATCTGCCGCGCGTCCACAGTCGCGCTTGGTCTCGGTCTCGTGGAGCGGGCCGATGCCCAGGTAGTCGACTAGACTCATGTCGGCGGTCTTGACGTACTCGAGCATTTCCTCGCAACGGGCCGAAAGGCCCACGATGGCATCGGGGCCCAGAAGCTTGCGGCAGACCTCGACGGGAATATCGCTCTGGCCCACATGCACGCCGTCGACGGCGATACCCTGTTCGCGTGCGGCGAGTACGCAGTCCAGACGGTCGTCGATAAGCAGGGCGACCTTGCCGGTCTTGCCGGCGCGAGCGATAGCCTGCGCGGCATCGCCGGTCAGCGCGATGATCTCGCGGGCACTTGCCACCTTGGAGCGCACCTGGATGCAGGTAAAGCCGGCATCCAGCGCCTGCGCTACCACATCGCCCACGGGACGTCCCAGCGTGTTTTCGGGGCCGAGTACCAGATAGGCCGAGATATCAAGGTTGTCGCGGATGCTCATCGTGCTTCCTCCTGCTTTTTGATCTGCGCTTCCATGCGCTCGAGTTTGCCGGTCATGGTGTCGGTAAAACCGGGTCGAATATCGGCTTTGAGCACGACTTCGGTGCGGATGCCCTTGCTTGCCAACACAAAGGTTGCGTCGCGTACGACCTGCATGACCTCGTCCCAGTCGCCCTCGATCTCGGTGAACATCGAGGTGGTGCGGTTGGGAAGGCCGCTCTCGCGAATGACGCGCACGACCTCGGCGACCTCGGCGGACAGCTCGTCGCCTGTGCCGCACGGGGCGATGGCTACGGCGACGAGCGTGTTCATGTCGGCAGCGGTTGCGGGTTCGGACATGGCTTATGCCTCCTCGAGCTCGAGGCGGTTATTCGCAATATCCTGAGCGGTCGCGCGGTAGAGTTCGTCGATAAAGGCGACCTTAAATCTTGCCGGGGCATCGGCGACAGAGGCGGCACGCGTGCCGGCAACGTTGTAGACAGCGGTACCGCAGATGGCTGCCGTAAACGGATCGGCGGCGCAAGCGTACACGGCCAGGACGCCGCCCTGCGAGCAGCCACAGCCGGTAATCTTGGACATGAGCGGGCTGCCGCCGTGGGACTTGGCCACGGTCGTGCCGTCGGTAATCAGGTCGACTTCGCCCGAGACCACTACGGCGCCGCCGGTGTAGCGGGCGAGTGCCACGGCAGCGCCGCGGGCGGCGTCGACCGTATCGGTGGTATCGACACCGCGCACGCGGCTCAGGTCAGCCGCCTCGCCTTCAAGACCCCATAGGCCGGCGAGCGCGATGATCTCGGAGGCGTTGCCGCGCACGATGGCGGGCTTGTACTGCTTGAGCTCGTTTACCAACTGGGTGCGCAGACTACCGATGCCCAGGCCCACCGGATCGAGCACCCAGGGCTTGCCGGCGTCGTGTGCCGCCTTGGCCGCACGGGGAATCGTCTGCTCGTAGATGGGGAAGAGCGTGCCCATGTTGAGATAGATGGCGCCGCCGCCGGCAACGAGCGCCTCGCCCTCGTCGGGCAGATAGACCATGGCGGCCGAACCGCCTACGGCGAGCTGCGCGTTGGCGACAAAGTCGATCGTCACCGTGTTGGTGATGGAGCCGGCCATCGGGTTGGTGGCGCGAATCTCCTCCACGGCCTTGACCACATTTTGTTTAAGCTGTTTCGAATCAATCACTGCACATGCCTCCTTGGCATAGAAAAGGGGCGCTGTGCATAGACAGCGCCCCTGTAAAGGCGGCATGCTCCCTACGCCAGCATTAACTGACAGGTTCAAAGGATTGGGCCCCATGCCCTCTCAGCCTTGTGGTTTGCACCGCCGGCACTCCCGCATCGAATCTGTTGTTCCCTATACTAGCGCACCTGCCAAAAAGGGACAGGTTTATTTTGGTAGGTGGCAACTGGGGCGTCGCATTTTCCCAGATAAAACCTGCCAAAATAAACCTGTCCCTTATTGGCAGGTCGCTACAATGGATACGGTGAAAATGACTGGGGGACTCTATGATCAAACTTGTGCTGACCGATATGGACGATACGCTGATTCCAGCCGGGCATGACGGCGCCAGCGACTACGCCATCGAGGGCATTCATGCCATGCAGGCGGCGGGCCTGCACTTTGGCCCGGTTTCGGGCCGTCAGCCGTCCGCGATGGGCTGGATGTTTCGTAATCGCTCCGAGTGCTTCTCGACCGGTGCGTTCTGCAACGGCCAGGTCATGTTTGTCGACGGCGAGGTGGTAGCCTCGCATGCGACCGACAATACCGCCCTTATTCGCTTGGCTGACTACTTGGAGCAAGAGACCGATGATACCTATCTGAAGGTCTACAGCCTGGGTGATGACTTTTGGGACAATGACGCCTATTGTGTGACGAGCGACCCCGAGCGCGTGCATCGCGCTATGGAGTCGGGCGGCAACGCGTGGCTCAAAGGCGAAGAGGCCCCGTGCCGTCCCGTTGTCGGTGACGCGCCGGTGTTCAAGGCGAATATCTGGAGTGCCCGTTCGCGTGAAGGGCTCGCGGAGCTACGCGAGCGCGTTGCCGCCGAGGTGCCGGAACTCTCGCTTGTGTTTCCCAACAACCGAGTGCGCCTGTTTGACATTCTTCCGGCTGGTTGGGACAAGGGCTGTGCCACGCTGGAGCTGGCGCGTGCTTTGGGCCTAACGCCCGACGAGGTGGCGGTGTTCGGCGATTCCGATAACGATCTGCCCATGATTAATGCCGTTCCCAACTCCGTTGCAGTCGCCAATGCCAATGAGGCCGTCACGGCTTCCGCGCGTTGGCATATCGGTGCTGCGGCAGACGATGCGGTTGCCGGGGCTCTGCATGAGATTGCCGCCTGCGCCGCGACGGGGGCGATGCCGTCGTTTATGCGCCAGGTGGACGCGACGGGTCATGGCGTCACGAACGTCTAGGGAGAAAGTCATGAAGCTTCAGCAGCTCAGGTATGTCGTTAAAGTTGCCGAATGCGGCAGCATTACCGAGGCCTCGCGCCGGCTCTTTGTGTCGCAGCCTTCGATTACCGCGTCGATTCGCGATCTCGAAAACGAGATGGGTGTGCACATCTTTGAGCGCACCAACAAGGGCGTCATTGTGTCCGAGGAAGGCGAGACATTCTTGGGCTACGCGCGCCAGGTACTCGATCAGGCCGACCTGCTCGAGGGCAAGTACAAGGGCGCATCCGAGCAAGTGCCGCACTTTAGTGTGAGCTGTCAGCATTATTCCTTTGCCGTTAATGCGTTTGTCGACGTGATCCGTGAGTTCGATGCCGCGCGCTACGACTTTACCCTGCGCGAGGAACAGACTCACGAGATCATCGAAGATGTCGCGCACATGAAGAGTGAACTGGGCATTCTGTACTTATCCGAACATAACCGCGAGGTTATCGAGCGCATGCTGGCGGCCAACGAGCTCGTATTCGAAGGACTCTTCTGCGCCACGCCGCACGTCTTTGTATGCGCCGACCATCCACTGGCGGACCACGCCAGCGTGACGCTCGATGACCTCGAGGAGTATCCGTTTTTGTCCTACGAGCAAGGCAGCTACAACTCGTTTTACTATTCCGAGGAACTGACCTCGACGTTTGAGCGCCGCAAGAATATCCGCGTGCGCGACCGTGCGACCTTGTTCAACCTAGCCATGGGCCTCAACGGCTACACGGTGTGTTCGGGCGTGATTAGCCACGAGCTTAATGGCCCCGGTATTATCTCGATTCCGCTCGATGTAGATGAATACATGGAGATTGGCATTATCACGCGCAAGAATACGACGCTCACGCGCTATGGACAGGCTTATGTCGAGGCCATCCGGAGGCATATCTAACCGGTAGCGTTTGATGTTGCTGTCTTGAGCTGTCGAAATGGCTATAGGAAAACTATATGGCAAACATATATAAACGCATATTTTACGATAACCAGGAGTGCGCTCATACTCTTTCTCGCCAAAGCAGTCCATGCAAAAGGAGATTCCTATGAGCAATTCCACCCAGCTCAAAGCGCCGTTTCGCGCCGATATCGTCGGCAGTTTTCTTCGTCCGCAGGCCGTAAAGGACGCCCGCGCTGCCTATGCGGCAGGCGCGCTTGATGCCGAGGGACTTAAGGCAGTCGAGGACGAGGCCATTCGCGATTTGGTGGCAAAGCAAAAGGCCGCCGGTCTGCAGGTCATCACCGACGGCGAGTTCCGCCGCAGCTACTGGCACCTCGATTTTATGTGGGGTCTCAACGGCATCGAGCGCCGCACCTCGCGTACGGGCTATATGTTCCACGATGAGGAGACTACCGCCGACACCGCCGTGGTGACCGGGCCTATTAGCGGCGAGAACCATCCGTTCGTCGAGCACTTCAAGTTTGTCAAGGCGCTCGAGGGCGAGGGCCAGGTTGCGCGGCAAACCATCCCGGCGCCGATCCAGACGTTCTCCGAAGTCACGCTCGACCGCTGCGATGGCCAGCAGGAGAGCCTGCGCGCCGTCTACAAGACCGACGAAGAGCTCGCCGATGCCATCACCGCAGCATACCGCACCGTGATTGCCGATCTGTATGCCGCGGGTTGCCGCAACATCCAATTTGATGACTGCACCTGGGGCATCTATTGCGATACTGACTTTGTGTCCAAGACCGGCATGAGCCCGGTTGACCTGCAAAAGGTGAGCGAGCTGGGCGTGGCGCTCAACAATGCTGCCATCGCGGGCAAGCCTGACGACTTGGTGATCAATACGCATGTATGCCGTGGCAACTACCACTCTACTTATGCCTTTGAGGGCGGCTATGATCCCATCGCCCCGTACCTGTTTGCGCATGAGGACGTTGACGCGTTCTATCTGGAGTTCGACACTCCGCGCGCCGGTGGTTTTGAGCCGCTCAGGTATGTTGCGCCCGGTAAGAAGGTCGTGTTGGGCCTGGTGACCACCAAGGCAGCCGAGCTCGAGGACGAGGACGCGATCGTCGGGCGTATTCATGAGGCAGCAAAGTACGTGCCGCTTGAGAATCTGTATCTGTCTCCGCAGTGTGGCTTTGCCAGCTGCGAGATTGGCAACAAGCTGACCGAAGGCGAGCAGTGGGCAAAGATCGCGCTGGTCAAGCGTATTGCCGAACGTGTTTGGAAATAGCGGTACCGTTTGCAAGTGACGGCGCGTGCGAGACATGGTGTATCGCGTACAATGGTTCGGACCGTATCGTTCGGGCAGGTTATCCGCTATGCCCGAGCGCCCTTCCATTCGAAAGGACATCCATGTCCCAGTCCTCGACGCCCGCCGTCACCGATGCCATCTACGACGCTTCGTCGCTCGGCCGCCCGCGCATGTTCCTGCTCGGTCTGCAGCACCTGTTTGCCATGTTTGGTGCCACGGTGCTGGTGCCCGTGCTCACCGGCCTTTCGGTATCGGCAACGCTTTTGTTTGCCGGCTTGGGCACGCTGCTCTTCCACTTCCTGTCACGCGGTAAGGTCCCCGCATTTTTGGGCTCATCGTTTGCCTTTATTGCCGGTTATGCCGCAATCGCGCCCAACGGCGAGGCCGAGCTATTGCCCTACGCTTGCCTGGGCGTTGCCTGCGCCGGTTTGCTCTACCCAGTGCTTGCGGCGCTCTTCCGCGCGTTTGGTGCCAAGCGCGTCATGCGCTTCTTCCCGCCGGTGGTGACTGGCCCCATTGTCATTTCGATCGGTCTGATCCTGGCGAGTTCCGCTATTGCCAACTGCCAGACTAACTGGCTCGTTGCCGTGGTTGCCGTCGCCGTAATCGTCATCTGCAATATTTGGGGTCGCGGCATGGTCAAGATCGTGCCGATTTTACTGGGCGTCGTGGTGAGCTATGCCGTTGCGGCTGCGCTGGGCGAGGTCGATTTCTCCGGCGTCGCAGCCGCTCCCTGGCTTGGCTTGCCTGTCGTGTGGGACAACACGGTGTTTGCACTCTTTGGGCCGCAGTTCGATAGCGGCCTTGCCACGACGGCCATCATCACCATCATGCCGCTGGCCTTTGCAACCATGATCGAGCATATCGGCGATATATCCGCTATTGGCTCCACCTGCGAGCGCAACTACATCGCCGATCCCGGTCTGCATCGCACGCTGCTCGGTGATGGTCTCGCCACGATTCTGGCTTCGCTCTTTGGCGCTCCGGCCAACACCACGTATGGCGAGAACACCGGCGTGCTCGCCCTGACGCGTGTGTTTGACCCGCGCGTGATTCGCATTGCCGCGTGCTGCGCCATCGTGCTTTCGTTCTGCCCCAAGTTCGCTGCCGTGATCGCCGCCATGCCGGCATGCGTTATCGGCGGCGTGTCGCTCGTGCTCTATGGCATGATCAGCGCCGTGGGCGTCCGTAACCTCATCGAGAACCAGGTCGATTTCCAGAACAACCGCAACGTGCTGGTGGCCGCTCTGGTGCTCGTGCTTTCACTCGGCATTGCCTACAGCGCCGCCGGTGGCATCGTGCTGAAGCTGTTCGGCGTGACGATTTCGCTTTCGGGCCTTGCCGTGGGCTCGCTGGTGGGCATTGTGCTCAACGCGATTCTGCCTGGCAACGACTTTGAGTTCGCCGTTTCTGAACTCGAGGAGACTGTCGAGTAGTAGTTGTGTTCAGCTAAATCAAAAAAAATGGCGCCCGTGCGTACGCGTGGGCGCCATTTTTAATGCGTCAGTATCCAGTGTATGCCGCGGGCCATGCGCAGACCGGTTTGGGCAAAGTGGTTACCGGGGTTGAGCTCGAAGGTCGCGGGGATGCCTCGGTCGCCGAGTAGTTTTTCCATTGCGCGTGTGTCGTCGAGTACGTGCCGCATCATGCGGTTGGGCGTCTTGGTCTCCTTTTTGCCGAGTGATAGATAGACGGCGTTGGGCGCGGCTGGCATCGTGTGCCCGTGTGCGTAATCGAGAAATCCGGGAAACCATAGGGACCCCGATGCGCTTGCGGCGCGGTCAAAGGCATCGGTCTGCCAGAGCGACCAAAGCGAAAAGAGGCCCGCCAATGAGTAACCGGCAATGCCGCGCCAGGTAGGCGGGCAGGGAAGTGATGGCTCGACCTCTGGGATTATCCGATTCAGCAGTTCATCGAGAAACTCGGACGCCTGTCCACCAAAGGGCTCGGCATCGCGCACGGTTCCGTCGCATTCCCAAGGGCTCAGCTCGCGATTCCAATTGAGCCCGCCAATGGCGACCAGGGTGAATGGCGGGCAATCAAGCTCAAGACAACGGCTATAGACCTCGGTGCCGTCACCCATGACCGCGGGAAGGTAAATGACGGGCGCGCTTTCGACATGTTTTGAATGAATGGTTATCTGCTTTTGACGCGCTTCCATGACAAGCTTCTCTCTGCATTTCGACATCTACAAATACGATTGTCGCACGTCGGCGTAGGGACCGTCGCTAAAAGAAAGGCGCAGAGCCGCTTGATACGACTCTGCGCCTTGAGGTTTTGCTTTGGCAGCTTTGCCCTTACGCTACAAAGAAGTAGACGAGGAAGGCGAGTGCTGCGATCCACATGAGCGGCTTGATCTTGGATGCCTCGCCCTTAAAGAGCGCGACGACCACGTAGGCGATAAAGCCCAGACCGATGCCGGCAGAGATGGAGTAGGTGAAGGGCACGCCGGCGACAATCATGAACGCTGGGAAACCCTGCGACACGTCGGACCAGTCGATCTCGGAGACCTCGCTCATCATGAGGTAGCCGACGTAGACCAGAGCACCGCAGGTGGCGGCGCTGGAAACGATGGTGACGATGGGGGAGAAGAACGCGGCGAGAATGAACAGCACGCCGGTGGTGACGGAGGTGAGGCCCGTGCGGCCACCGTCGGCAGCACCAGAGGTGGACTCGACGAAGGTGGTGATGGAGGAGACGCCCATAAAGCCACCGGCAGCGGCGGCCACGGAGTCGACGACCAGGATCTCCTTGATATTCTCGACGTTGCCGTCGTCGGTGAGGAACTCGCCCTGCTTGGCCACGGCCATCGCGGTGCCCATGGTGTCGAAGAAGTCACTCATGAGCAGCGAGAACGAGATGACGAGGAGCGTGGGGTCGGTAAGGACCTTGACGATGGCGGGCACGCCGCCGGCGTCGGCGATGGGGCCACCGATGCTCGAGAAGTCGAGCGGGGCGATAATACCGGTCGGAGCATGGGTCACACCTAGGGGGATACCGGCGATAACGGCGACGATGATGCCGATGAGCAGCGAGCCCGGCACGTTGCGGGAAGCAAGGGCAACCGTCACGACGATGGAGATGATGCCGACGATAAAGGTGGGGGAGGTGATGTCGCCCAGGCCGACGAGCGTACCGGCGCCAGCGGTGATGATGCCGGCGTCGCACAGGCCGATCATGGCGATAAACAGGCCCAGACCCACCGAGATGGCGTGGCGCAGGACAACCGGGATGGCATCCATGATGGCCTCGCGCAGGCCACAAAGCACGAGCAGCAAGATGACGACGCCCTCAAGGAAGATGACGCTCATGGCCACGTGCCAGTCACCGCCGCAGACGGTGGTGGTGATTCCAGCGATCATCGCGTTGACGCCTAAGCCCGACGCGCAGGCGAGCGGGCGGTTGGCGAAGATGCCCATGCAGATGGTCATGATGCCGGCGCCCAGACAGGTGGCGCAGGCGAGCGCTCCCGCATCGATGCCAGCGCCCGAGAGCACCGCAGGGTTGACGGCGATGATGTAGGCCATCGCCAGGAATGTTGTCAGTCCAGCGCGAAGTTCGGTCCCGATTGTGGACTTGCGCTCACTGACGTGAAAAAGTTCGTCCATGCATACCCTTTCCTTGTTCGGCCCCGAGTTTAGGCCGATTGACACGAACTTACCTACTATATCGCCTTTGGAAGGTCGATGCTTCTCGCATGTTGAAGTTCGGCGCTTTGTAACAGGCGGACGGTATTGTTCGCATGAAAATGTGTAGGTACCGTATACTTAAGCAGTTACATTGAACTCTTTGGAGGAACGTATGATTAAAGAGCTCTGCCGCGACGAGGCTATCCTGTCCCAGCGTTGCGAGGTTGCGACTGTCGAGGACGAGTCGGTCGCACAGGACCTGATCGACACCATCAAGTCGCTCGAGGACGCCGGCTGCCTTGCCGCCAACCAGATTGGCGTCACCAAGAAGGTCTGCGTCTATCTGGACGACGCCGGCGAGCCCCACGTGCTCTACAACCCCCGTCTGGTGTTTGGCCTGGGCGCCAGCAAGATGGAGGAGAGCTGCCTGACGCACGACGAAATCACCAAGTCCACGCGCTATATCAAGTGCAAGGTTGCCTTTGACCAGATCGTCGACGGCAAGATGAAGGAGTGCCGCCGCGACTACACGGGCTTTGAGGCACAGATGATCCAGCATATGATCGATCACTGTCTTGGAAAGTTGGTCTAAGGGGACCAAAGCGCCGCACCTTGCCGCTCAATCATCGCTCGCGTACCTTAAGTACGCTTCGCTCCTCTTTCGTGGCAATCTGCGGTATTTTGACTCCTTAGACGACCTGCGAGGGGTTGACTTGGTTGAGTTTATCTTGCTTGTGTGGTCCGGGCGTGACGTTATTGTCATGTCCGGGCTTTTGTGTTTAGCGCCTATTTGTTTGGTAACAATGAGCTTAACAAGGACGTATGGCTAGGAGGCGCCATGTGCACGAGCATTCGATTTACCGATAATTCCGGCAACATGTATCTGGGTCGCAACCTCGACTGGAGCTTTAGCTACGGCCAACAGGTTCGCGTGATGCCCCGCGGGTTCCATATCCCGTATTCGTTTATCAACGATGCGTCGGCGGCACACGCGGTAATCGGCATGTGCATCGATTACAAGAACTATCCTATGTTTTTCGACTGTGGTAACGATGCGGGTCTGGCTGTGGCAGGGCTCAACTTTCCCGGTTATGCCGAGTATGCCGAGGACCCGGTTGATGGCAAGACCAATATCGCGGCCTATGAGTTTCCCCTGTGGGTGGCAGCGACGTTCTCGACGGTCGACGAGGTCGAGGCTGCGCTGCGCGACACGGTGATTGTTGCCAAATCTGCCGGAGAGGGGCTGGGTGTGTCGCTGCTCCATTGGATTATCGGCGACAGCCGACGCAGCATCGTGGTCGAGATGATGGCTGACGGTCTGCATGTATACGACGATCCGGTCGACACCCTTGCCAATCAGCCGACCTTCCCGTGGCACATGGAAAACCTGCGCACCTATATCACCGCCACAAGCGATTTTCCTCAGACGGCGACATGGCGTGGCGCCGAGCTCAAGCCCTATGGCGCGGGTGCCGGCATGCGCGGTATTCCGGGTGACTGCTATTCGCCGAGCCGTTTTGTAAAGGCGGCGTACCTCAATGCCAATTACCCGCAAAAAGACAGCGAGGCCGAGAACGTCATTCGCATGTTCCGCTCGCTCGAGGGGGTGGCGATGATCGAGGGTGCGTCCAAGATGGGTGACGGCAAGTTCGAGAAGACTATCTACACCGGATGCTTTAGCGCGCGCACGGGCAATTACTATTACTCAACGTATGAGGATCCGTCGATTCGCTACGTGAGCCTGATGGATGCCGAGGGCGCGAGCCCCGATAGGCTCGTGGTTCCCGAGCCGCGTCGTTCGTAGCCGGCGGTTTTACTGCAATGCAAAGCGGCCCTGCGCCTCCTGTGAGGCGCAGGGCCGCTGTCGTCGACGCGCGACGTCGTTAGAAGTTGGCGTCGCTGAGTTGTTCGCTCTCGAGGCCGTCGAACTGTTGCTGTTCGGGCGTATCGGCGACGCTCCCGAGCAGCTCGGTGGGGTCGACGTTCATGTCCCTACCGGCTTCGTTGCCGTTGACAAGGTCGTTCGAGAAGATATCGACATCCATTTCCTCGGCTTCCTCGATCTGAACTTCGAGCTGGAGTTATTGGCGAGCAGAGCCGCGCCGCCGATCATGGCAGGTAGGATCAGCCACGGCGCCACTTTGCGCACCGGGCTAAACAGGGCGAAGATGCCGCTCTCGCTGTGGTTGTCGGCCTTCATGGCGATTACCACGTACTTGACCGTGCTGGTCTTGGAGGTTTGCCTCCAGTTTGGCGTGCGCCACGTGGACTCCCTTGGACATCCGGTTATCTGTCTTGGACAGATAACTTTTATGCCGTCTTTATACATACAAGAGCTGTTTGGCACATCGGGTAATTTTAGACAATAATCCCCAGCTGGGGATTATTTATGTACGCAGGTAGCATTTCAAAACAGGGGCGCATCCGCTGTATGGCTTTGCTGCAATGTAATAACCGCGGACGCGCTCCTGCTTTGAAACTGAAAAGGGAACTTTTAGACGCGTGCTGCCTGAGCGATACCGGTCTTGGCGCCTGCGCGTTTACCGGCGAGTTCGCAAAAGATCGCGCCGCCGATGATAAGCACGGCGCCCATCAGGCGGACCGGTGTTATGACTTCGCCCAAAAGGGCGGACGAGAACACGACGGCCGAAAGCGGCTCGAGGTAGCCGACGACAGCGACGGTCTGCACGGGCAGTTTGGCGACGGCGCTAAAGTAGAGCAGACAACCGATGCCGGTGTTGACGACGCCGAGCATAGCGACGGCGCGCCAATCGATGGTTGCGGCGATGCTGGCGGACAGGAATGAGGGGGTGCCTTGGGTGACGAGTGTAAGGACCAGCGCGGTCACAAAAGCGGCGCTCACCTGGAGCGCGGAGTTCTCGAGGCCTTCGATGTGCGGAGCGCCCTTGCTGGCGATGACCATCAATGCATAACAGAAGGCCGAGGCGATTCCGCAGACGATGCCCGCAATGGGCATATTGCCGCCTAGACCTTGCGCTGCAATGAGAAAAGCGCCGCAGGCGACTGCGATAAACCCGGCGATTTTGCCACCGGTTAGTTTTTCGCCAAAGATAAACGGCGAGAGGGCCATGACGATGATGGGGCCGCAGTAGTACAGCAGCGAAGAAACGCCGACGCCGATCGTCTGATAAGCACGGAACAGAAAAATCCAGCTGGCGCCCAGCGCGGCTCCCGAGAGGAGGAGGGCTGCGGCTTCGCGGGGGCGAGAAGGCGCCTGCAGCTTATGGCGTTGGGTAATGGCGAGGATGGCGACAAGCGAAAGGGCTCCCAGAAAAGTGCGTAGCAGCACGATATCGGAGCTCGGGAGTGCGATGGCCGCAGCGATGATGCCGTTGGAGCCAAACAACAACAATGCTGCTAAATACGTAATCAATCCGTTGTTCATGCGCTGCCGTCCCCTCTATATCTGTGCATGTTCACTATGGGTGAACTGGCTTTAGAAGAAAAGCGAATATAATGCATGGAAAACATGACAAAAACTCATGCAAAGGTGGAGGCATGTCGTGGAAACGAATATTCAAAAGATGCAGGTGCTGCTGGAGACCGTGCGCGCTGGAAGCTTTACGCGTGCTGCCGAGCGCCTGAGCTACTCGCAATCGGGCGTGAGCCGCATGGTGGCCGATCTTGAGGCCGATTGGGGCTTTAAGGTGCTCGACCGCAGTCGTGAAGGTGTTGCTCTTTCTGCCGACGGGCGGCAGGTCATGCCGGCTGTCGAGGCGCTCTGCGAGGAATTCGTTCGCTTGCAGCGACGGGTGGATGAGATGCGCGGGCTCATGCGCGGCAAAATCTGCATCGGTACGTTTTCGAGCGTGGCGACCCATGTGCTGCCTCCGGTGATTGCGCGTTTTCGTGCTGATCATCCAGACGTCGATTACGAGTTGCTGATGGGCGACTATTCAGAGATTGAACAATGGGTGGCAGAGGGTCGCTGCGATTTGGGCTTTATCCCGCGTGAGCCCCGAGAAAGCGGCATGACATCGCTGCCTTTGGTGCGCGACGAGTTAATGGCGGTAGCGCCGTCAGGCTCGTTGTTTGCCACGGCGGAGGTCGTCTCTCTTGCCGACTTGGCCAACGAGCAGTTTATTCTGCTAGAACGCGGCACCGATGACGAGATTACGCCGCTGTTTCGTCGGGCGGGACTGGCAGTGCACTCAAAACTGTCGACCTGGGATGACTATGCGATTATGGCTATGGTCGAGGACGGCCTGGGTGTGAGCATTCTTCCCGCGCTCATCATGCGCCGTTGTCAGTTCGATGTTGCCGTGCGTCCGCTCGAAGGGCATCCCCATCGGCAGATCAACGCCATATATCGAACGGCCGATGTTTCGCTTGCCGCCGCCCGTTTTCTCGAATACCTCTAAATGGGCGCACGTCGTTACCGCCTTGGGGTAAATCTTGAGGTTTGGGTCATGTTATTTTTGAAATTGAACTTTTAGAAATAGCACGGCGCTATACTGCTTGCTAAATTGAACCTTGGTTCAATTCGTGTTCTATAAATTGAACTTTGCCAGCAAGGAGGTTCCTGTGACCCAAGAGACGTTTAGCGATCGCCTGCGACAGGCTATGTCCGATCGCGACGCTCGCCAGTCGGACGTAATCCGCGCATCTGAGATGCTCGGCAAAAAACTAGGCAAGAGTCAGATGAGCCAATATGTGAGCGGCAAGACGATTCCGCGGCGCGATGTGGCAGAGCTGCTTGCCCGCATTTTGGAGGTCGATGTTACCTGGCTGCTCGCCGGTGACGCCGATCAAGGCGAGACATCATCGACCCACAACGTTTCCAAGCCCGAACCCTATCCCTCAGCTCAAATTGCAAGGAGCACCACCATGCGTACTTTTTCTAAATCCACCAAACTCGAGAACGTTCTGTATGACGTGCGCGGCCCCGTTGTCGACGAGGCAGCCCGTATGGAGGACGAAGGCGAGTGCATCCTCAAGCTCAACATCGGTAATCCGGCGCCCTTTGGTTTCCGCACGCCCGATGAGGTCATTAAGGACATGCGCCAGCAGCTGCCCGACTGCGAAGGCTATTCCAACTCGCGCGGTCTGTTCTCTGCGCGCAAGGCGATCATGCAGTATTCGCAGATCAAGGGCCTGCCCAATGTTCAGATGGAACATATCTACACGGGCAACGGCGTGTCCGAGCTCATTCAGCTTTCGATGAACGCGCTGCTCGACAATGGCGACGAGATTCTGATTCCCAGCCCCGATTATCCGCTGTGGACGGCGTGCGCAACTCTTGCCGGTGGACATCCCGTGCACTATCTGTGTGATGAGCAGGCCGATTGGTATCCCGATCTGCAGGATATGGAGTCCAAGGTCACGAGCGCGACCAAGGCCCTCGTCATCATCAACCCCAACAACCCCACGGGCTCTGTCTATCCGCGCGAGGTGCTCGAGGGCATCGTTGAGATCGCGCGCAGGCACCAGCTCATGATTTTTGCCGACGAGATCTATGACCGCCTGTGCATGGACGGCTACGAGCACGTCTCCATTGCATCGCTCGCCCCCGACCTGCCCTGCATTACGTTTAGCGGCCTGTCCAAGTCGCATATGATCGCGGGCTATCGCATTGGCTGGATGGTGCTTTCGGGCAACCAGCGCTGCATGAGCGACTTCATCATGGGCATCAACATGCTCTCCAACATGCGCCTGTGCTCCAACGTGCCGGCCCAGTCGATCGTCCAGACGGCGCTTGGCGGCCATCAGTCGGTCAACGACTACATCCGCCCCGGCGGTCGTGTCTACGAGCAGCGCAACTTTGTGTATGAGGCGCTCAGCAAGATCGACGGCATCTCGGTGGTCAAGCCGCGTGCGGCGTTTTATATCTTCCCCAAGATGGATGTTAAAAAGTTCAACATCACCGATGACGAGCAGTTTGCCCTCGACCTGCTGCACGAGAAGAAGATCCTCATCACGCGTGGCGGCGGCTTCAACTGGGCTGAGCCCGATCACTTCCGCATCGTGTACCTGCCGCGCATGGAAGTGCTCAAAGAGTCGCTCGAAGACCTCGCCGATTTCTTTGACCATTACCGCCAGTCCTAATTGGTTCCGCCGTTCTACCGAACGGCGGACCGCTTGACGCTACGCGAGCCGCATTCACGCCAATCTGACGTTCAATTTCGAGGGCGCGACCAGAAGGTCAGCGCCCTCTCATTTCACGTCACCTTGGCGCAAATGCGGCTCGCTCGCTGTCGTGTGCTCAGCCTGCGTCGTTACCATGATCCAAAGGGGACGGAGGAAAACAGATCATTTTCCTTGACTCGCGGAACTATATAACGACGCCGTTGCAGTGGTCGATTTCGTGCTGGATGATCTCGGCGGTGTAGCCCGAGAAGTTTTTGATGCGGTGGACGAAGTTCTCGTCCAAATACTCCACCTTAATGCGACGATAGCGGGTACAGGGACGCTCGCCGATCAGCGAGAGGCATCCTTCGCTGGTCTGATAGGCATTGACCTGCTCAAGAATTTGAGGGTTGTACATCAGGAGCGTCCTGTTGCCGTCCTTTACGCAGATGATGCGTTTGCGCACGCCGATCATGTTGGCGGCGAGCCCCACGCACTCGTGCTCATGCTCGTGGAGCGTATCCAGGAGGTCCTGCCCGATCACGGCATCGTCGGGCCCTGCGTCTTCGGAAGGCAGGCGCAAAAAGAACTCGGATTTCATGATGGGCTTAATCATGGCGGGCTCCTTAAGGTGGACACGTTTGGTTCAGGCCATGATACCGCGACATGTCGCATTAATGTGTGCACATAGATTCTGCAGCTAGATTGGATGGCGACACCATAAACTAATGGACGTTTTGCCGAGAGGCATGAATGTTTAAAGCGCAAAGAGTGCGCGACGGGCCCCGCGAATGGGGCGATGATGCCCGAGAGGGCCAAGAAGGAGTCTCATGTCCGAGAACGAAGAGATCATGAACGAGACCGAGAACGAGACCATGGCTGCCGAGGTCGAGGCAGTCGAGACCGTGGAGACCGAAGCTACCGAGGTTGAGGCTGGTGACGAGGTTTCCGCCGAGGAGGAGGCCGAGGTTGTCGAGGCCGCCGTTGATTACGATGACGAAGAGCTGATGGACAAGATGCAGAAGGCCGCCCGCCTGCTGCGTAGCCGTCGCTTTGCTATTTCCAAGGAGGAAGAGGCTAAGGCCGAGCGTATGGCGAACATCGAGCGCGCCATCAAGCTCCTTGACCTCAAGCCCAAGATGGAGCAGAAGGAAATGTCCGATCTGCTGGGCATGCGCCTTCGTGAGCTCGATGGCCTGATGGCCGAGGCTGAGGCTGCCGATCTGGTCGGCCGCATCGACAACGCCGAGGGCGATATGCGCAAGATTGTCGTCTTCGCTGCCGAGGATGCCGCTGAGGGCCTGGTCGAGCTTGCCAACAAGAAGGAGAAGCTCCTGCCCGAGCTTTCTTACGAGGAGGCCACCGAGCTGATGGCCGCGCTCGATAAGGTTATCGCTCCGCTCGTCGCCATGGGTCTGGACGAGGATCGCGGTCCTCGCGGCGGCCGTGACGACCGTGGTGGCCGTGGCGGCGACCGTGGCGGTCGCGGCGGCTTTGGCGACCGCGGTGGCCGTGGCGGCGACCGTAGTGGTCGCGGTGGCCGTGGCGGCTTTGGTGACCGTGGCGGCGATCGTGGCGGTCGCGGTGGCTTTGGCGGCAACCGTGGTGGCTATGGCGACCGCGGTGGCAACCGTGGCGGCTTCGGCGGCAACCGTGGCGGCGACCGTGGCGGTCGAGGCGGCGACCGTGGCGGCCGCAACGGCGGTGGCTTCCGCGGCAACCGTTTTTAGTTACGGCGTTTTACCAAACGCCGTAACGGGCCGACGCTGCAAGCCCGCCAGAGCGGCAATCTGCCTTTCAGCTTCGGCGGCATGACCAGAAGGTCTATGCCGCCTTGCTTCAAGGCACCTTGCTCGCTCTGGCGGGTTTTCGCTCATATGACCC